>MEEC01000169.1 GCA_001724315.1 Lautropia sp. SCN 70-15
AACACCAGGAAAGCGTTGAAGGCGATCGCGCCCCATTCCGCCGCATTGGGCGGACGGTGCACCTGGCCGCGCTCGAAGAGCAGCGCGATGCCGCCGCACACGACGAGCCCGAGCGCGAGCGACCAGAAGGTGATGACCAGGATGTGCGTCGGCTGGGTGCGCCGACGCATCCGGTGCGTGCCGTAGGCCCAGATCGCGGCGGCCGTCAGCATGCACAGGGTGCCGAGCGGGCTGCCGGCGATCGCGGTGAACTCGCTGGCCAGCAGCAGCGCGACCCCGGCCGCGGCGGCGGCCACGCCCACCCTGAGCCGCCGCGACGGGTTCTCGCCGAACACCAGGATCGCGACCACCGCGCTCCAGATCGGCATCGTGTATCCGAGGATCGCCGCGCGGCCCGAGGACAGCAGCTTGACCCCGTACATCGCGAACACGAACCAGAGCACCATGTTCGTGAGCGCGAGCAGCAGCAGTTCTCGCCAGTGCTCGCGCGGCACCTTCAGCGACAGGCCGCGGCCGCGCGCGATCGCCGCGAGCATGGGCAGCCCGCCGATCATGCACAGCGATCGGAAGGTCATCGGCGGAAGTTCCTGGACGCCGATCTTCATGACCGGCCAGTTGACGCCCCACAACAGCGTCAGCAGGGCGAGCAGTCCAAGATCGCGCGGGCTCAGGGTGATGGTGCGCGACATGGATGAGGGTGCGCGGCATGAGTGGATAGAATTCGGGACGATTATCCGCGCGGGGAGCAGCGAGTGAGTTTCGTTTTGTCGCTCAGGAAGGCCTGGGAGGGTTCGCAGTCGATGCTCTGCGTGGGCCTGGACCCCGACCCCGCGAAGGTCCCGGCCTCGCTGGGCGAGCCGGACGACCCGGAGACCGTGCTGCGCTTCTGCCGCGGCATCGTCGACGCGACCGCGCCCTTTGCCTGCGCCTTCAAGCCGCAGATCGCGTATTTCGCGGCCGCGCGCGCCGAGGCCCAGCTCGAGGCGCTGATCCACCACGTTCACCGCGCGCACCCGGGCATTCCGGTGGTGCTCGACGGCAAGCGCGGCGACATCGGCGCCACCGCCGAGCGCTACGCGATCGAGGCCTTCGAGCGCTACCAGGCGGACGCGGTCACGGTGAACCCCTACATGGGCTTCGATTCCATCGAACCCTGGCTCGCCGGACGCGACCGCGGCGTGTTCCTGCTGTGCCGCACGTCCAACCCCGGCGGCAGCGATCTGCAGGCGCTCGACGTGGGCGGCGAGCGGCTGTTCGAGCGGGTGGCCCGGCTCGCGGCCGGCCCCTGGAACACGAACGGCCAGCTGGGCCTGGTGGTGGGCGCCACCTTCCCCGAGGAACTGGCCCGGGTGCGGGCGCTGGTCGGCGAGATGCCATTGCTGGTGCCCGGCATCGGCGCCCAGGGCGGCGACATCGACGCCACCGTGGCGTCCGGCGCGGGCCGCGCCACGCCGGGCATGCTGGTCAACTCGTCGCGCGCGATCCTGTACGCCAGCGCGGGCCCGGACTGGGCCGAGGCGGCGGCCCGCGTGGCGCGCGAAACCCGCGACGCGCTGCGCCGCGCCGCCGCGCGCTAGACGCCGCCGCGCGCTAGACTTCCCGAATGCGGATCCTGCTGGCCGAAGACGATCAGGTGCTGGCCGACGCGCTGTCCCGTTCGCTGCGCGGCGGCGGCTACGCGGTGGATCACGTCGCCAGCGGCAGCGAGGCCGACACCGCGCTGTCCACCCAGGAATACGACCTGCTGATCCTCGACCTGGGACTGCCGCGGCTTCCCGGCATCGAGGTGCTCAAGCGGCTGCGCGCGCGAGACTCCCGGCTGCCGGTGCTGATCCTCACCGCGGCGGACTCGGTCGAGCAACGCGTGCGCGGCCTCGATCTGGGCGCCGACGACTTCATGGCCAAGCCCTTCGCGCTGTCCGAGCTCGAGGCGAGGGCCCGCGCCCTGGTCCGCCGCAGCATGGGCACGGGCAGCAGCCAGCTCAAGCTCGGCGCGCTGGCCTACGACCAGGTCGGCCGCACCGCCACCTTGAACGGACAGGCGCTGGACCTCTCCGCCCGCGAGCTCGGCGTGCTCGAGATCCTGCTGCAGCGGGTCGACCGCCTGGTCAGCAAGGAGCAGATCGTCGACCACCTGTGCGAATGGGGCGAGGAGGTGAGCCACAACGCGATCGAGGTCTACGTGCACCGGCTGCGCCGCAAGCTCGAGGGCGGCGACATCCGCATCGTGACCATGCGCGGCCTGGGCTACTGCCTGCAGCGGCCGGCCGACGAGGCGCAGGGCGAGGACGCGGCCGGCGACTCGCCGGGCGCCGCCGAATGAACCGCCCCGAGCGGCTTCCTTCGGCCGAGCACGCCCCCTCGCCGGAACAGGGCCCGCCTGCGGAGCGCCCCCCCTCGATCCTCGAGGACCTGGTCGCCACCCGGGAGACGCCGAGCAGGCCGGTCTTCTCGGGACACCGGACGCGTCACCGCACCACGCGCCGCGGAGCGGCGCGCAACACCGAGCAGCGCTCGCTGTTCGGCGAGATCCTCGACTGGATGTTCGCGCCGCTGCTGCTTCTCTGGCCCTTGTCGATCGCGGTGACCTTCCTGGTGGCCCGATCGCTGGCCGACGCGCCCTTCGACCGCTCGCTGCACGACCGTGCGATCGTCCTGGCCCAGCAGGTACGCAACGCGCCCGAATCCGATCCCCGCGAGGCGCTCGAGCGCGCCGCGCGCGAGCTCTTCGATCTCGAGGCCGAGGGCCAGTACCACTTCCAGATCGTCGACGAGCGAGGCACGCTGCTCGCCGGCGACCGCGACTTTCCCCGGCCCCGTCTCTACGACTTCCCGGACGCCAGCCGCGTGAAGATCCGCAACCTGGTGATCGATGGCGACGAGGTGCGCGCCGCCTACACCTACATCGGCGTGCCGCGGGCGGACGACGCCGAGGCCCAGGTGCTGGTGCAGGTGGCCGAGACCCTCGAGCAGCGTGGCGTGCTGGCCAACGAGATCATCAAGGGGGTGATCCTGCCCCAGTTCCTGATCCTGCCGGTGGCGCTGGCGCTGGTCTGGTTCGGCCTGTCGCGCGGACTGGCGCCGCTCAAGTCGCTGCAGGAGCGGATCCGCGCCCGGCGCCCCGACGACCTCTCGCCGGTCGATCCCCTCGGCGCGCCGGAAGAGATCGCGCCGCTGGTCGCGGCCTTCAACGACCTGCTTGCGCGCCAGTCGCAGAACCTGCAGGCCCAGCGGCGTTTCATCGCCGACGCGGCCCACCAGCTGAAGACGCCGCTCGCCGGCCTGCGCTCGCAGGCCGAGCTGGCCATGCGCGAATCCGACCCGTCCGACCTTCGGCGCTCGCTCGCGCAGCTGGTGCGCAGCGCCGAGCGCAGCGCGCACCTGGTGAGCCAGCTGCTGGCGCTCGCGCGGATGGAGAACCTGGGCGCGAGCACGCCGCTCGAGCTGCTCGGCCTGCATCCGCTGGTCCGGACCGTCGCGGCGGACTGGACGGCGTTCGCGATCCGCCAGCGCATCGACTTCGGGGTGGAGAACGACGACCGCCCGGCGCCGATCGCCGGCCACCCGATCCTGCTGCGCGAGCTGATCAACAACCTGATCGACAACGCGCTGCGCTACACGCCCCCCGGCGGCGTCGTGACGGTGCGCGTGCGCAGCACCGCCGACACGGTGGTGCTGGAGGTCGAGGACGACGGGCCCGGCATCCCGGTCTCCGAGCGAGAGCTCGTCTTCGAACGCTTCTACCGGGTCGCGGACGTTCAGGGCGAGGGCAGCGGGCTCGGCCTGCCCATCGTCCGGGAGATCGCCGAGCACCACCGTGCCCAGGTGCGCATCGACGACGGCCTGCCCTGGCCTGCGAAGCGAGGCGCCGGTTTCGGCACCCGGGTCAGCGTGGTGTTTCCGAAGCAGCAGGATTTTTGACAGCCGCTGTGTTTTTGACAGGCGCCGAGTGGGCCGATAGAATTTCGGGTTCAGTGGTTCGACAACGGGCGCGCCGTCCGTCTGCTCGAATCCGCTGCTTGCCGGACCCGTGGAGATGTAGCTCAGCTGGTTAGAGCGCGGCACTCATAATGCCGAGGTCGGTGGTTCAAGCCCACCCATCTCTACCACCCTCTCCGGCGCAACTGTCCCAGGCAGCCAGCCGTCCAGAATTCTGGACCACCGAGGCCCGGGCCGGCGCACCAGACGCTAGACTCCCCACGATGAAGCGTTCGACACCCGTCCTGCACCGGCGCCCGGCTTTGCCCCGGCGAAGCGCCCTGATCCGGATCGCCGCGCTGGCCTTGAGCTCCGGCCTGCCGGCCCTGATGCAACCTGCGCTCGCGCAGGGGCCACCCGCGCTCGCGCAGGGCCCCTCCGCGCAGGCACCCGGCACCCCGGCCCAGGGCCTGCGCCAGATCCCGGCCGACGCGCGCTACGGCGAATTCGAGATCCTTGCCTATCCCGAGGCCACGATCGACGGCAAAGCCGTGCGGCTCGCCGCCGGCGCGCAGATCCGCGACGCCCGCAACATGATCGCCCTGCCCTCCACCGTGAGCGGCAGGCACCCGGCGCTCTATCGGCTCGACCCGTCGGGCCAGCTGTCGCGCGTCTGGCTGCTGGCTCCCGGAGAGATCGAGGCGGCCCGGGCCCGCCCGACCGGCAACTGAGCCGAAGGCCTGCCGACCGAGAATCCCCGCGACCCTCCGCCATTCCAGTGACGCGCAAGCTCTACATCAAGACCTTCGGCTGCCAGATGAACGAGTACGACTCGGATCGGATGGCGGACGTGCTCGCGGCCACCGAGGGCGTCGAACCCACCGACGACCCCGCGCAGGCCGACATCATCCTGTTCAACACCTGCTCGGTCCGGGAGAAGGCCCAGGAGAAGGTGTTCTCCGACCTCGGGCGGGTGCGCGCCCTCAAGCGCGAGCGGCCTGGCCTGATCGTGGGGGTCGGCGGCTGCGTGGCCAGCCAGGAAGGCGAGGCGATCGTTGCGCGCGCGCCCTACGTCGACGTGGTCTTCGGCCCGCAGACCTTGCACCGCCTGCCCGAGCTGATCGCGAAGCGCCGGGACACCGGCCGTCCGCAGGTCGACATCAGCTTCCCCGAGATCGAGAAGTTCGACAATCTCCCGCCGGCCCGGGTCGAGGGCTACACCGCCTTCGTGTCGATCATGGAGGGCTGCTCGAAGTACTGCAGCTTCTGCGTCGTGCCCTACACGCGCGGCGAGGAGGTCTCCCGCCCGTTCGAGGACGTGCTGACCGAGATCGCCGGCCTGGCCTCGCAGGGCGTGCGCGAGGTCACCCTGCTCGGGCAGAACGTGAACGCCTACGTGGGCCGGATGGCCGACGGCGAGACCGCCGACTTCGCGCTGCTGCTCGAGTACGTGGCGGAGATTCCCGGCATCGACCGGATCCGTTACACCACCTCGCACCCGAAGGAGTTCACCCAGCGGCTGATCGACGCATATGCGCGCATCCCGAAGCTGGTGAGCCACGTCCACCTGCCGGTGCAGTCCGGCTCGGACCGGATCCTGGCCGCGATGAAGCGCGGCTACACCGCCCTCGAGTACAAGTCGATCATCCGCAGGCTCAGGGCAGCGCGCCCGGACATCAGCCTGTCCTCGGATTTCATCGTGGGTTTTCCGGGCGAGACCGCCGAGGACTTCGAGCGCACGATGAAGCTGGTCGAGGACATCGGCTTCGATCACTCCTTCTCGTTCGTCTACAGCTCTCGCCCCGGCACGCCGGCCGCCGACCTGCCCGACGACACGCCGCAGTCGCTCAAGCTCGAGCGGCTGCGGCGGCTGCAGGCCGCGATCGACGCGAACGCAGCCCGGATCAGCCAGGCCATGGTGGGCACGGTGCAGCGGGTGCTGGTCGACGGCCACGCCCGCAAGGACGCAAGCGAGCTGTCGGGTCGCACCGACAACAACCGGGTGGTCAACTTCGCCGGCGCCGATCGACTGCTGGGCAACTTCGTCGACGTCCGGATCACCGCCGCCCTTCCCCACTCGCTGCGCGGCGAGGTCGTCACCGTCGACGAATGAGCCGATGACGCCCAGCGCCGCCAGGCTGCTCCTC
>MEEC01000170.1 GCA_001724315.1 Lautropia sp. SCN 70-15
GCGCCGCACTGTGCCAGCCGAGTGCTTCCGAAGGGAGCGCGGGAAAAGGCGCGCAGCATGTCTGAGGATCGCCGCAGGCGATCCGAGTTCTGCGCGCCCCCGCGCGTACGAGGAAGACGAGGGAAGCCCCCGCGCAGCGGGGGCCGCAGCACCGTGCGGCGCGAAGCGGAGAGTCGGGCCCGCCCCGCGCCGAGGCACCGACCGGCGCGGGCCGCCGCGAGCCGCGAAACGCCATGAGCACCGTCTGGCTGCTCGACCTGGACAACACGTTGCACGACGCCATGCCGGTGGTGTTCCCGCGCATCAATCTGGCGATGACCGAGTACGTGGCGCGGACCGTCGGGTTGCCTCACGAGGAAGCCAGCGAGCTGCGCGTGCACTACTGGCGCAAGTACGGCGCCACGCTGCTGGGCATGGTCCGGCATCACGGCGTGGACCCGCACGACTTCCTGCGCGAGACGCATCCGTTTCCGGACATTCACCGGATCGTGCGGCGCGACCATCGACTGGTGCAGGCGATCAGGCGACTGAAGGGGCGGCGGGTGATCGTGACCAATGCGCCGATGCACTACGCGGCGCGGGTGGTCGACGCGCTGGGTATCGGGCGGCTGGTCGACGGCCTGGTGACGATCGAGTCGATGAAGTTCGCGGGGCGCATCCAGCCCAAGCCTTCGAAGGCGATGCTGCGCCGGCTGGCGGCGCGGCTCCGGGTGCCGCCGCACTGCTGCGTGCTGGTCGAAGACTCGGTCGAGAACCTGGACAGCGCCCGCGCGGTGGGGATGCGCACGGTGCTGGTCACCGGCATCGGCCACGGGCACCGGCATCCGGCGGAGCGGCCGCGCGCGGGCCTCGGCCGGCGGATGGACGTTCAAGTACAATCGTTCGAGCACCTTCCGCGCAAGGCTGTCCGGACGCCGCACCGAGCCCGATGAACGATTCGACGACTCCCGCAGCATCGATTCCCGCAGCCCCTGCGCAGGATGCGGCGCCCGCGCGCCGGGCGGCGCGCCCGAAGCCGGGCGAGCGCCGGCTGCAGATCCTGCAGACCCTCGCGTCGATGCTCCAGGAGCCCGACGGCGAGCGCGTGACCACCGCCGCGCTGGCCGGCCGGCTGCAGGTCTCCGAGGCCGCGCTCTATCGGCATTTCGCGAGCAAGGCCCAGATGTTCGAGGGCCTGATCGAGTTCATCGAATCCACGGTCTTCGGCCTGGTCAACCAGATCACGACCCAGCACGAGGACGGCCTGCGGCAGCTGCGCGGGATCCTGGCCATGCTCCTGTCCTTCGCCGAAAAGAACCCGGGCATGACCCGCGTGCTGATCGGCGACGCGCTGGTCACCGAGGACGATCGCCTGCAGGCGCGCATCAACCAGTTGATCGAGCGGCTCGAGGCCTCGGTGCGCCAGTCCTTCCGCACCGCGGTCGCGCAGGGCGCCTTGCCGGCCGACACCGACGCCGCGGCGCGCGCCGGGATCGTGCTGGCCTTCGTGCAGGGCCGCTGGCTGCGCTTCGCCAAGAGCGGCTTCCGCAAGTCGCCCAGCGAGATGTTCGAGCAACAGCTCCCTTTTCTCATCGGCTGACAGCGCGTTGTGATCCGCCGCCGTCCGACGGGCGGCCCATCCGCCGTCCGACGGGCGGCCCATCGACAGCGAGCGCCGGCTCGCGTATCATTGTGCAATGCATCAAACCGGGACGGTTCCCGTGCGGTGCATGGCGGCGTCGACAGCCAGTCTCTGCGTCGCATCTTCCCGGCACCCGCCGGTCTCGAAGTCAATCCCCTGTTTCGTCTGCCCGCGACTGGCGTCGCAACCGACTGCGCAAGTCCGCAGCCCGGTGACCGAGGCCGATGTCGCTGGAGTTTCATGTCCTTTGCTTCCCTTGGCCTTTCCGAGGCCATCGTCCGTGCCGTTTCCGAGCGCGGCTATTCCGAACCCACCCCGATTCAACTGCAGGCGATCCCGGCCGTGCTGTCCGGCGGCGACCTGCTCGCCGGCGCCCAGACCGGCACCGGCAAGACCGCCGGCTTCGTGCTGCCCATCCTGCAGCGCCTGTCGACCACCGCGCCGCAGCGCCCCGCGCCGGCTGGCAAGCGCCCGATCCGCACGCTGATCCTCACCCCGACCCGCGAGCTCGCGGCCCAGGTCGAGGAAAGCGTGCGCGACTACTCGAAGCACGTGAAGGTGTCGTCGACGACGATCTTCGGCGGCGTGAACATCAATCCGCAGATCGAGCGGCTGCGCCGCGGCGTCGACATCCTGGTCGCCACGCCGGGCCGCCTGCTCGACCACGCACAGCAGCGCACGGTCGACCTGTCGACCGTCGAGGTCCTGGTGCTGGACGAGGCAGACCGGATGCTCGACATGGGCTTCATTCACGACATCAAGCGCGTGCTGAAGCTGCTGCCGCCCAAGCGCCAGAACCTGCTGTTCTCGGCCACCTTCTCCGACGAGATCAAGGCGCTGGCCGACGGGCTGCTCGACAACCCGAAGCTGATCGAGGTCGCGCGCCGCAACACGACCGCCGAGCTGGTCAGGCAGCGTGTCATCGAGGTCGACCGCGGGCGCAAGCGCGAGTTGCTGTCGAAGCTGATCCGCGACAACAACTGGTTCCAGGTGCTGGTCTTTACCAAGACCAAGCACGGCGCGAACCGGCTGGCCGAGCAGCTGCAGAAGGACGGCATCCCGGCGCTCGCCATCCACGGCAACAAGAGCCAGAACGCGCGCACCCGCGCGCTGGCGGAGTTCAAGAGCGGAGAGTTGCAGGCGCTGGTCGCCACCGACATCGCCGCGCGCGGGCTGGACATCGTCGAGCTGCCGCACGTGGTGAACTTCGACCTGCCCAACGTGCCCGAGGACTACGTGCACCGGATCGGCCGCACCGGTCGGGCCGGCGCGAGCGGCGAGGCGCTGTCGCTGCTGTCGTCCGACGATCGCGGCCTGATGCGCGACATCGAGCGGCTGATCAAGCAGCAGCTGCCGCGCGAGCGGGTCCCCGGCTTCGAGCCGGATCCGAACGCGCGCAACGAGCCCGAAGTCGACGATCGTCCGCCGCGCCCGCCGCGCGGCCGGTCCGGTTTTCGCGGCAGCGCGCCCGCGGGCCGCACCAGCCCGACCTCGCGCAGCTTCGGCGGCAGCAACGCCGCCGGCTTCAGGAGCCGGGCGCCGCGATCAGGTCGATGATCGCCTGACCCCAGGCCTCCAGCTTGCGCTGGCCGACGCCCGAAACGCCGGCCAGCGCATCGAGCGACCCGGGCCGCTGCTGCGCGATCTCGCGCAGCGTCGCGTCGTGGAAGATCACGTAGGGCGGCAGCTGCCGCTCCGAGGCCACCGCGCGGCGCCACTCGCGCAGCCGTTCGAAGAGGGCCTCGGCCGCCGCGTCGAGGCCCGATTCGCCGTCGGCGGCTCCCGGCCCGCCACGTCCTGAAACCCGCGCTCCGGTACCTGAGCCGGCCGAGCCGCGCGCGCGCTTGCCCGCCCGCGCGCGGGCCGGCGTGCGCGGCCGCCGCATCTGCAAGCTGCGCTCGCCGCGCAGCAGCGCGCGGCTCTCGGGCGCCAGCGCCAGCACCTGGTGGCGCTCGTGGTCGACCACCACCAGCCCCTGCGCGATCAGCTGGCGCAGCACCGCCCGCCATTCCTGTTCGCCCAGGTCGGCACCGATGCCGAAGGTGCTCAGCCGGTCGTGGCCGAACTGCTGCACCTTGGGATTGTCCTGGCCGCGCAGCACCGCGATCACGTGTTGCGAGCCGAAACCGAAGCCGCTCGCCTCGCGGATCCGCCAGATGCACGACAGCAGCTTGCGGGCCGGCTCGGTGGCATCCCAGGGTTCGGGCGGCTCCAGGCAGTTGTCGCAGTTGCCGCAGGGGCTGCTGGCCTCGCCGAAATAGGCGAGCAGCCGCACCCGCCGGCACTCGATGGTCTCGGCCAGGCCGAGCATCGCGTCGAGCTTGCCGGAGGACACGCGCTTGTGCGCCTCGCCGCCTTCCGACTGCTCGATGAAGCGGCGCTGCTGGACCACGTCGGCCAGCCCGTAGGCCATCCAGGCCTCGGCCGGCAGGCCGTCGCGCCCCGCGCGGCCGGTCTCCTGGTAATAGCCCTCGACGCTGCGCGGCATGTCGAGGTGCGCCACGAAGCGCACGTCGGGCTTGTCGATGCCCATCCCGAAGGCGATCGTGGCGACCATCACCAGGCCGTCTTCCCTGAGGAAGCGGGCCTGGTGGGTGGCCCTGCTCGCGGCGTCCATGCCGGCGTGGTAGGCGAGCGCCGGCACGCCGTGGGCGGCGAGCCACTCGGCGGTCTCCTCGACCTTGGCGCGCGAGGCGCAGTAGACGATGCCGGCCTCGCCGGCATGCGCGCCCTCGATGAACTCGAGCAGCTGCCGGCGCGGCTCGGTCTTCTCGACGATGCGGTAGCGGATGTTCGGACGGTCGAAGCTCGAGACGAAGCGGCGCGCGTCGTGCAGCGACAGCCGCTCGACGATCTCGTCGCGGGTCATCGCGTCGGCGGTCGCGGTCAGCGCGATCCGCGGCACGTGGGCGAAGCGCTCGTGCAGCACCGCGAGCTGCAGGTACTCCGGCCTGAAGTCGTGGCCCCACTGCGAGACGCAGTGCGCCTCGTCGATCGCGAACAGCGCGATGCGGGAGCGGTCGAGCAGGTCCAGGCAGCGGTCGGTGACCAGGCGCTCGGGCGCGACGTAGAGCAGGTCGAGCTCGCCGGCGACCAGCTGCCGCTCCACCTCGCGCGCCTCGCGGGCGCCGAGCGTGGAGTTCAGGAAGGCCGCGCGCACGCCGAGCTCGCGCAGCGCGTCGACCTGGTCCTGCATCAGCGCGATCAGCGGCGACACGACCACGCCGGTGCCCTCGCGCAGCAGCGACGGCACCTGGTAGCAGAGCGACTTGCCCGCGCCGGTGGGCATCAGCACCAGCGCGTCGCCGCCGTTGGCCACCTGCGCGACGATCTCGGCCTGCAGGCCGCGGAAATCGTCGTAACCGAAGACCCGTTGGAGGATTTCGCGGGCGCGGTCGGCAATCGCGTGCCCGCGCCCGGGAGCCGGCTGCTCGCGGGTCACGGGCGGTGGCCGCAGACCGGGCAGTCCGGATCGCGCGGCACGGCGATCGCGTGCCACTGCATCTCGCGCGTGTCGAGCAGCATCAGGCGGCCGACGATCGGCTTGCCGAAGCCGCCCGCGATCTTCAGCGCCTCGGCCGCCTGCATCGTGCCGACGATGCCGGTCAGCGGCGCGAACACGCCCATCGTGGCGCAGCGGACCTCCTCGACATCCTCGCCTTCCGGGAACAGGCAGTGGTAGCAGGGCGACTCGGGCCTGCGCGGGTCGAAGACCGCGAGTTGCCCGTCGAAACGGATCGCGGCGCCCGAGACCAGCGGCACGCCGGCCTTAACGCAGGCCCGGTTGATCGCGTGACGGGTCTCGAAGTTGTCGCAGCAGTCGAGCACCACGTCGGCGCGGGCGACCTGCTGCAGCAGGTCGTCGCCGGTCAGCCGCCGGCGCAGCGCCAGCACCTCGATGCCGGGATTGAGCTCGAGCAGGCTGCGCCGGCCGGACTCGGCCTTGGGTTCGCCGACACGGTCCTGGCGGTGCAGGATCTGGCGCTGCAGGTTGGTGAGGTCGACCTCGTCGTCGTCGGCGAGCAGGATCCGACCCACTCCGGCCGCGGCCAGGTACAGCGACGCCGGCGATCCGAGGCCGCCGGCGCCCACGACCAGCGCGGTGCTCGCCAGCAGGCGCTCCTGCGCCTCGACGCCCATGTCGTCGAGCAGCAGGTGCCGGCTGTAGCGTAGAAGCTGTTCGTCGTTCAACGGCTTACTTGGCGGCCTTGTCTCCGCCGTTCGGCGCGCTGCCGGATTCGTCCTTCGCCTTGGCGACCTCCACGGTCCGGCCCTGCAGCAGGTTGAGCGCCTGGCGCAGCTGGTGGTCGTCGGCCGAGCCGAACTCGACCGGCTTGCGATCGCGAAGCTTGGGGTCGATCTCGTCCTGGCCGCGCGGCGCCGCGATCTTGGAAGTCGAGTGCATGGCCTGCAG
>MEEC01000171.1 GCA_001724315.1 Lautropia sp. SCN 70-15
GCCCACGGCGTCTTGCGATGCAGGTTGATCGGCTCGGCGATCTGCAGGCCCACCGTGAGCGAGGGGTTCAAGGAGCTCATCGGCTCCTGGAAGATCATGGCGATGCGATTGCCTCGGATCGCCCGGATCTCGCTCTCGTCGACCTTCAGCAGGTCCTGGCCGTCGAACACGACTTCGCCCGACGTGATGCGCCCCGGCGGCTGAGGGATCAGCCGCAGGATCGACATCGCCGTGATGCTCTTGCCGGATCCCGATTCGCCCACGATCGCCAAGGTCTCGCCGGCGGCAAGGTCGAAGGAAACGTCGTCGACCGCCTTGACCGTTCCGCGCTCGGTGCGGAACTCGGTCGACAGGTTCTTGACGCTCAACAAAGGCGTCCCCATCAGGCACGCCTCCCTACGCGATTCGCCATACTCAGTGACCCAACTTCTTCTTGAGTTCCTGGTCGATCCAGATGCGGGCGTAGATCGGGCCCGGCCGGATCGAGCCCACGCTCATCTCGCCGCCATAGTTCTTCACCCAGGGCCACCATGCTGCATAGACATACGGCGTAGGCAGCCAAAGGTAGGGCGCGGCATCCATGATCTCGACGGTCATCTCGCGCAGCAACTGCTTGCGCTTGGTCTCGTCGCGGGTCTTGTAGACCTCGTCCATCTTGGCATCGAACTTGGGATCCGAGTACATCGACGGATTCCAGGTCTGGCCGGTGACGAAGCTCTTGCGGATCGAGGTCGTCGGGTTGGTGTGGCTGCTGTTCATCAGATAGCCCGCCTCGTGCTTGCGCGTCGTCATCGCCGACAGGAACGCGCCATACTCGGTGGGCTTCAGTTCGACCTTGATACCCACCTGCTCGAGGTAGGCGGCGATCAGCGGCGCCAGCTCGGAGTGGTCGGCCGAGCAGGAACAGAATTGCATCTTGAAGGTGAAGCCGTTGGGATAGCCCGCCTCCTTCAGCAGTTCTTTCGCCTTCTTCGGATTGTAGGTGTAGAGCTCCTTCACGGAGGCCGGCATCTTGTCGAGCAAGTCGTAGTAGCCTTCCCAGTCGGGATACATCGGATAGGCATGCATCTCAGCCTCGCCCGTGTAGTGGGCCTCGATGATCTCCTTCTTGTTGACCGCCATGTTGATGGCACGCCGGACGCGAACGTCGTCGAACGGCTTGGTGTCGGTCCTGAAGGCCATAAAGGAGCCCAGGATCGACAGGCGCTTGGCGAACTGGAGCTGCGGCGCGCTCTTCTTCAACTCGGGAACGTAGCGGGCGTTGATCGTCTCCAGCAGGTCGAGCTTGGCGGTGCGGATGGCCGCGAGCTGAGTCGCCTCGTCCTTGATGGTGCGATAGATCAGCTTGTCGACGAACGGCAGCTTGTACTCCTGCCCGCCGAGCTTCTCCTTGTCCCAGTAGATCGGGTTCTTGGTGTAGGTGTTGGAGTTGCCGGCGACGAAGTCGGTCAGCATGAACGGCCCGGTGCCGTTGACGTTCTTCCAGTTGTTCGGCCCGGCATCGACCACTTCCTTGGGCGTGATCGTGGTGTAGAAGCCCCAGGCCAGCCGATAGTCCCACTCGGCGTTGTATTCCTTGAAGTTGAAGACGACGGTGTACTTGTCGCGCGCCACGACATCGCCGACGAAGTCGTAGTAGCCGCCGATATGCTTGGGGCTCGAGCGCAGCCGGTTGAAGGCGTAGGCCACGTCCTCGGCGGTAAGCTCGCGCGACGGCATCACGCCTGGCTTTTCCGGAAACATGATGCCCTTGCGCAGGGTGAAGACGACAGAGAGCGGGTTCTCGACCAGCTCCCACTTCTCGGCCAGCTCGCCGCGCTGGGCCTCAGTCGCGAGATAGGCATCGGCGACGAAGGGATGCTTGCCGCCCTTGCGGACGCTCTTGTCGAGATCGCCGGCGATGAGCTGTTCGTAGAACTGGCCGGTGTCGTGGTTCAGCTTCCAGTTCCAGTCGTGCGGGTCCCAGGAGAGGGCCGAGAGCGTGACGAACATCGTGCCGACTTCGAGGGTGCCGCCATATTGCGGCTTGACCCCGTCCTGAGCCTGCACTCCGCCGATGCAAAGCAACGCTGCTGCTGCGCCGCCCAGCAGCGCCCGTCTGAAGGTCGTCATCTGCGTCCTCCTTTCATGGTGCTCTCCCCTCGCCGGGAGGGCTCGTTAGAAACCCATCTTCTTCTTCATCTCCTGATCGACCCAGATGCGGGCGTAGATCGGCGCCGGACGTACCGCGCCAGCGCGCAGCTCGCCGTCGTAGTTCTTCACCCACGGCCACCATGCCGCGTAGTTGTAGGGCGTCGGCAGCCAGATATAGGGCGCCTTGTCGAGGATCTCCGTCGTCATCTCGCGCAGGATCTTCTGACGCTTCGCCTCGTCGGGCTCGCGATAGGCTTCCTCCATCTTCTTGTCGAAGGCGGGATCGGACCAGCCCGACGGATTCCACATCTGGCCCGTGACGAAGCTCTTGCGGATCGTCGTGGTCGGGTTGGTATGGCCGTTGTTCATGAAGTAGGCCGGCGTCATCGTCCGCGAGCTCATCGCCGACAGGAAGGCGCCGTACTCCATGGGCTGGAGTTCGAGCTTCACGCCGACCTGTTCGAGATAGCCCGCCACCAGCGGCAGCAGGTCCATATGATCGGCGTTGCACGAGCAGACCTGCACCTTGGTGGTGAAGCCCTTGGGATAGCCCGCCTCGGCCAGCAGCTTCTTGGCCTTGGCCGGGTCGTACTTGAACAGCTCCTGCACCGAGGCGGGTTGCTTGTCGAGCGGCTCGAAGTAACCAACATAGTCCGGATGCTGCGGGTAAGCGAAAAGTTCGGCATTGCCGTTGTAGTAGGCCTGAACGATCTCCTGCTTGTTCACCGCATAGTTGAGCGCGCGGCGCACACGAATGTCCTTGAACGGCCCGTCGACATCGACCCGCATCGCCATGAACGTGCCGGACTGGTTGAGCCAGCGGTTCCACTTTAGCTGCGGCGCACTCTTCTTCAGCGACTCGACGTTCTGCCAGCGGATGTTCTCCAGCATGTCGAGCTTGCCGGTGCGAAGGGCGGTGATGTAGGTCGCTTCGTCCTTGATCGTGCGATAGGTCACCTTGTCGACGAAGGGCAGCTTGTACTCCTGGCCGCCGATCTTCTCGACGCCCCAGTAGTCGGGGTTCTTCGTATAGGTGTTGGAGTTGCCCGAGATGAAGTCCGTCAACATGAATGGCCCGGTGCCGTTGACGTTCTTCCAGTTGGTAGCGCCGGCATCGGCGACTTCCTTGGGATGGATGGCCGAGTAGTAGCCCCAGCCGAATCGGTAATCCCATTCGGCAAAATAGTGCTTCATGTAGAAGACGACGGTGTGGCTGTCGGGAGCCTCGACCTTGTCGACGTGATCGAAGTAGCCCAGCAGACGCTTGGGACTCTTGTCGAGTCGATTGTAGCTGAAGACGATGTCCTCGGCGGTGAGCTCGCGCTTCTTCATGATGCCGGGCTTTTCCGGGAACATCACACCCTTGCGCACCTTCATCTCGACGCGCAGCGGATCCTGCTTCCACTCCCATTTTTCGATCAGCTCGCCGCGAATGGCGTCGGCTGGCAGCCAGGCATCGGGCACGAAGTTGTAGGGCCCTCCCGCCTTCTTGCTCTTGGAGAGATCGCCGGCGAAGAGCTGTTCGTAGAACATGCCGGTGTCGTGGTTGAGCTTCCAGTTGAAGTCCGCCGGATCCCACGAAAGCGCAGTCAGGGTGACGTAGACGGTGCCGATCTCCAGCGAACCGCCATATTGCGGCTTCTGGCCGTTCTCGGCGTGCGCCACACTGCCGGCGGTCGTCATTCCCGCCAGCATCATCGCGCCCGCCAGGAGCGCACTCTTCAATGTCTTCATCGTCTTTCTCTTCCTCCCAGTCCCAGTCCCCGTTTCCGTTCTTTTCCTTCAGCGGCTGCCCCGCATGCGCGGATCGAGGAGATCGCGCAGCGCGTCGCCGAACACGTTGATGGCGTAGACCACGATGGTGATGCAGAGGCCGGGCGCCAGGGCG
Source organism: Lautropia sp. SCN 70-15 (assembly GCA_001724315.1). Classification (GTDB taxonomy): domain Bacteria; phylum Pseudomonadota; class Gammaproteobacteria; order Burkholderiales; family Burkholderiaceae_E; genus Zeimonas. The sequence continues at coordinate 4,022 of MEEC01000171.1, forward strand.
AGCCACGGCGCGAGATACATGAACGAGCGGCCGGAGCCCGACAGCATGCCGCCCCATGTCGGCGCCGGCGGCGGCACGCCGAGACCGAGGAAGGCGAGGCCCGATTCGGCCAGGATCACCGCGCCGACGCGCGTGGTGAAGAGCACGATCACCGGCGCCATGACGTTGGGCAGGATGTGCCGCCACAGGATGCGCGGCAGCGACGCGCCGGTCGATTGCGCGGCATGGACATAGGCGTTCTCGCGCACCGACAGCACGGCGCCGCGAATGATGCGGCTGCCGGCGATGCCGTAGAGCAGGCCCAGGATGACGATGACCGGCCCCATGCCCGGGCCGACAACCGAGACGACGACGATCAGGATGATCAGATCGGGGAAGCTCATCCAGGCGTCGACGAAGCGCTGCATCACCATGTCGAACTTGCCGCCGAGATAGCCCGAGACGATGCCGATGAAGACCGAGACCACGGTGGCCAGCGCCGCCGCCGACAGGCCGATGATCACCGAAAGCTGCGCGCCGTACAGGCAGCGCGAGAGCATGTCGCGGCCGAGATTGTCGGTGCCCAGCCAGAACTTCTCGCTGGGCGGCTTCAGGCGGTTGATCGGGCTGATCTGGTTGTAACCGTAGGGCGCCAGCACATCGGCGAAGATCCCGCAGAACAGGAAGATGGCGCAGATGACGAAGCCGAAGGCGCCGAGCGGCTTGTCCCGGAACAGGCGGCCAATGAAGCGGAGCGCTCCGCCCGCGGGCTTGCGGCGCGGCGGCTGGACGGTGGTTTCGGCGACGGCGACCATCAGCGGTACCTCACCTTGGGATCGAGCAGCCCGTAGCTGAGGTCGACCAGCAGGTTGATGAAGACGACGGCGACGCCCACGATCAGGAAGACGCCGGTAATGATCGGATAGTCGCGCTGGCTGACCGCTTCGAGAAGCAGCAGGCCCATGCCGGGGATGACGAAGATCTGCTCCATGATGACCGCGCCGCCGAACAGCACCGGCGCCTGCAGCCCGACCAGCGTGACCACCGGGATCAGCGCGTTGCGCAGCGCATGGCGGATGATGGTGGTGCGCGGCGCCAGCCCCTTGGCGAGCGCGGTGCGGATGTAATCCTGACGCATCACCTCCAGCATCATCGTGCGCGTGAGGCGCATGGTGACCGCCGAGAAGGCCTTGCCGAGGATCAGGGCCGGGATCGCCATCTGGGCGAGGTTCTTCAGCGGATCCTGGCTGAACGGCGTGAATTTCACCTCGGGCGACCAGCCCCACCAGATCGACGGAAAGACCATCACCAGCGTGCCGATCCAGAAGCCCGGCAGAGCCAGCGCCAGGATGGCGAAGGAGCGCGTGACATAGTCGCCGATCGTGTCCTGCGCGACGGCCGAGTAGACGCCGATCGGAATGCCGACAACCAGCGCCACGACCAGCGCCATGATGCCCAGCTCGAACGTGATCGGCAGGCGATGCAGGATCTCCTCCATCACCGGCGTGTTCTGCCACAGCGACTTGCCGAGGCTGCCCTCGAACAGGATGGCGCCGACCCAGCGGAAATATTGCGTCACGACGGGCTGGTCGAGGCCGAGTGCCGCTTCGAGCTGCTCGCGGCTCTTCTTGTCGGCGCCGATATCGTTGCTCGACAGCATCAGGTCGATGATGTCGCCCGGGATCAGGCGCACGGTAATGAAGACGATCAGGCTGGCGAAGATCAGGGTCGGGATCAGCGCCAGCACGCGGCGAATGATGTAGGCCTGCATCAGGCGCTTCCTCCTGGTAGGGACGCCGCGGGAATCACTGCGGGATCGGCCGGCTCGGCGTAGAGACGCTGAACCTCGGCTATCCGGATTTCGAGGACGCGGCGGCCATTGATCGAACGCTTGTCCGTCACTTCGCCGTCGGCGGCGGAAGGCGG
>MEEC01000172.1 GCA_001724315.1 Lautropia sp. SCN 70-15
CTGCAGGACATCGAGACGATCGTGATCAAGGAGTCGGGCGGCACGCCGGTCTACCTGCGCGACGTTGCCCAGGTCACGCTGGGCGAGGAGGTCCGCTACGGCGCGATGATCAAGGACGGCTACACCGAGGCGGTCGGCGGCATCGTGATGATGATCCGCGGGGGCAACGCCAAGGAGGTCGTCGAGCGGGTCAAGCAGCGGGTGCAGGAGATCAACGATCGCGGCATGCTGCCGGGCGGCCTGAAGATCGTGCCCTACTACGATCGCTCCGAGCTGGTGGACGCCGCGCTTTGGACCGTCACCAAGGTGCTGCTCGAGGGCGTCGTGTTCGTGATGATCGTGCTCTTCCTGTTCCTGGGCGACCTGCGCTCGAGCCTGATCGTGATCGCAACGCTGGCGCTGGTGCCGCTGGCGACCTTCATCGTGATGAACCAGGTCGGGCTGTCGGCCAACCTGATGTCGCTCGGCGGCATGGCGATCGCGATCGGCCTGATGATCGACGGCTCGGTGGTCGTCGTGGAGAACGCGCACGCCAGGATCGCGGCGCGCCCCGGGGAGAACCGCGCGCGGGTCGTGCTCGACGCGGTGCGCGAGGTCGCGACCCCGGTGGTCTTCGGCATCGGCATCATCATCCTGGTCTTCCTGCCGCTGATGACGCTGCAGGGGATGGAGGGCAAGATGTTCGCGCCGCTGGCCTACACGATCGCGATCGCGCTCGCCATCTCGCTGCTGGTCGCGCTCACGCTCACGCCGGCGCTGTCCTCGTACCTGCTGCGCGCCCCGGCCGGGCACGGCGACCACGACACCCGGCTGGTGGCCTTCCTGAAGCGCGGCTACCTGCGCCTGCTCGACCTGGCGCTGGCGCGCGAGCGCACCACGCTGGCGCTTGCCGCGGCGGCCTTCGCCGGCGCGATCGCGCTGCTGCCGATGCTGGGCACCTCGTTCATTCCGGAGATGAAGGAGGGCTCGGTCTCCCCGAACATGGACCGGGTGCCGAACATCTCGCTGAACGAGTCGCTCGCGATGGAGATGGAGGCGGTGAAGCTGATCCGCGAAGTGCCGGGCGTGAAGACGGTCGTGTCGCGGCTGGGCCGCGGCGACAGCCCGGCCGATCCGGCCGGCCCGAACGAGGCCGACGTGATCGCCACGCTGCTGCCGCGCGACCAGTGGCCCGAGGGCTGGACGCAGGACGACATCGCGAGCGAGATGCGCGAGCGGCTGATCGGCTTCCCCGGCGTGCAGGTCGCGATGGCCCAGCCGATCTCGGACCGCGTCGACGAGATGGTCACCGGCGTGCGCTCCGACGTCGCGGTGAAGATCTTCGGCGACGACATGGAGACGCTGCGGCAGAAGGCCGAGGAGATCGCGCGGATCGCCACGACCGTTCCGGGCATGCGCGACCAGCGGGTCGAGCGCGTGGGCGGCCAGCAGTACCTGACGCTGGCCATCGACCGGCAGGCGATCGCGCGCGCCGGGCTCAACGCCTCCGACGTGCACGACGTGATCGAGATGGCGATCGGCGGCAAGGTGGCCACCGAGATCTACGAGGGCGAGCGCCGCTTCCAGGCAGTCGTGCGGTTGCCCGAGCCGGTGCGCGACTCGGTCGACGACATCCGCGGGATCACGCTGAGCGCGCCCAACGGGGCGCTGGTGAAGCTGGACAGCCTGGCCCGGATCGAGGTGGTCGACGGCCCCGCGCAGGTCAGCCGCGAGGGCGGCAAGCGGCGGATCGTGGTCGGCATCAACGTGCAGGACCGGGACCTGGGCGGTTTCGTGGCCGAGCTTCGCGAGCGCGTCGAACAGGAGGTCGAGCTGCCCGAAGGCTACTACTTCGAGTGGGGCGGCACCTTCCAGAACATGGAGCGCGCGCTGGGTCACCTGACGATCATCGTGCCGGTCACGATCGCGGCGATCTTCTTCCTGCTGTTCGTGCTGTTCGACTCGGTGCGCTTCGCGGGGCTGATCATCACGGTGCTGCCATTCGCGTCGATCGGCGGCGTGGTGGGCCTCTACCTGACCGGCGAGTACCTGTCGGTGCCGGCCTCGGTGGGCTTCATCGCGCTGTGGGGCATCGCGGTGCTCAACGGCGTGGTGCTGGTGAGCTTCATCCGCAAGCTCCGGGCGGAGGGGCGCAGCGTGGCGCAGGCGGTCGCCGAGGGCGCCGCGGCGCGCTTCCGGCCGGTGATGATGACCGCGATCGTGGCGATGCTGGGCCTGGTGCCCTTCCTGTTCGCGACCGGGCCCGGCTCGGAGGTTCAGCGGCCGCTGGCGATCGTGGTGATCGGCGGCCTGATCACCTCGACGCTGCTCACGCTGGTGGTGCTGCCGCTGCTCTACCGCTGGGTGGACCGGGAGCGCGCGGTGGAGGTGTAGGGCGGAAGGGGGCGGGCCCGCGGGCCCGCCCGCTCTTCGGCAGAGGCCTCCCCGCAGAGAGGAGGCCTCGTTCCCTGCTTCAGACGCCGGCCCTGGCCCGCAGCTCGGCGACCTTGTCGGCGCGCTCCCAGCTGAACTCGGGCTCGTCGCGGCCGAAGTGGCCGTAGGCGGCGGTCTTCTCGTAGATCGGCCGCAGCAGGTCGAGCATCTTCACGATGCCCTTGGGCCGCAGGTCGAAGACCTCCTGGACGATCTTCGACAGCTTGCCGTCGTCGATCTTGCCGGTGCCCTGCGTGGTGACCATCACCGAGGTCGGCTTGGCGATGCCGATCGCGTACGAGACCTGCACCAGGCACTTGCTGGCCAGGCCGGCGGCCACGATGTTCTTGGCCACGTAGCGGGCGGCATAGGCGGCCGAGCGGTCGACCTTGGAAGGATCCTTGCCCGAGAACGCGCCGCCGCCGTGCGGGGCCGCGCCACCGTAGGTGTCCACGATGATCTTGCGCCCGGTCAGGCCGCAATCGCCCTGCGGGCCGCCGATCACGAAGCGCCCGGTGGGGTTGATCAGGTAGCGAACCTCGCCCTTGATCAGTTCCTTCGGGATGACCGGCTTGATGATCTCCTCGATCACCGCTTCGCGGATCAGCGCCTGGCTGATGTCGGGCGAGTGCTGGGTCGACAGCACCACGGTGTCCACCGAGGCGGGCTTGCCGTCGACGTAGCGCAGCGTGACCTGCGACTTGGCGTCGGGGCGCAGCCAGGCCAGCTTGCCGCTGTTGCGCAGCTGCGACTGCCGCTCCACCAGCCGGTGCGAGTAGTAGATCGCGGCGGGCATCAGCTCCGGGGTCTCGTCGCAGGCGTAGCCGAACATCAGGCCCTGGTCGCCGGCGCCCTGGTCGAGATTGTCGTCGCCGGCGCGGTCCACGCCCTGGGCGATGTCCTGCGACTGCTTGTCGTAGGCCACCAGCACCGCGCAGCCCTTGTAATCGATGCCGTACTCGGTGTTGTCGTAGCCGATGCGCTTGAGCGTGTCGCGCGCGACCTTGATGTAGTCGACGTTGGCGGCGCTGGTGATCTCGCCGGCCAGCACGACCAGGCCGGTGTTGCACAGGGTCTCGGCGGCGACCCGCGAGTGCGGGTCCTGCGCGAGCAGGGCGTCGAGGATGGCGTCGGAGATCTGGTCGGCGACCTTGTCCGGATGGCCTTCGGAAACCGACTCGGAGGTGAACAGGAACTCGTTTGACAAGACACTTCTCCAGTGGGACTCGGACGGTGGGCCTGTCCAGGGACTCGGCCCGGTCGGCGCAGCCGGCTTGCGGAGAAGCGGCGACGCTTTAGCGGTATTTCCCCGCGGCCCTTCGGCCCCGGGCGTCGCCCCGCAAGTTGTCCATTAAACCGGCGACGCGCGGATTATATCGGCCGATCGGGCTCGCGGCGAACCTGCCACCGGCATCGACTAGACTTCGCCGATCCGGAACGCCCCATGCCCGAGCCAGAGTACCCCCACGACAGCCAGGACACCGGCCGCGCCGCCAGCGATCGCGCGGGCGGCGATCTCGCGTCCGCGCCGCGCGAGGGCTTCGGCGCCCGCGTGCTGGCCGGGGTCTTCCAGGCGCTCGGCCGGCTGCCGCTGCCGGTGCTGCGGGGAATCGGCGCGCTGGCCGGCGTGCTCGTCTTCGCCGCCTCGGGGGCCTATCGGCGCAAGATCGTCGCGAACCTGAGGCGGGCCGGCCATCCTGGCCTCGCGCCGGCCTTGCGGGCCGCGGCCGGCGCCGGCCGGACGGTCTTCGAATTGCCCTGGATCTGGGGCCGGCCACCCGCGGCGCTGCGCGACCGCATGGCCTGCGCCGACGAGGCCCTGCTCGACGCAGCCGAGGCGGAGGGGCGCGGCATCCTGTTCCTGACCCCGCACCTGGGCTCCTTCGAGGCGACGGCGCGCTGGTACGCGCGCCGGGCGCCGATCACGGTGATGTTCCGCGACCCGCGCAAGGCGCTGATCCGGCCGCTGGTGCGGCAGTCGCGCAACACCGCGTCGATGCGGGCGGTGCCGGCGGCGCTGGCCGGCGTGCGCGCGATGCTGCGCGCGCTGCGGGCCGGCGAGGCGGTCGGTATCCTTCCGGACCAGGTGCCCGGAGAGGGCGAAGGCGAGTGGGCGCCCTTCTTCGGCGAGCCCGCCTGGACGATGACCTTGCCCCGGCGGCTGGCGCAGGCCACCGGCGCGGCAGTGGTGGTGGCGGTGGGCGAGCGGGTGCCGGGCGGCTGGCGGCTGCACCTCGAGCGGCTGGCCGAGGCGCCGACGCCGGAAGCGCTGAACGCCTGCATGGAGCGGCTGATCCGGCGCTGGCCGGACCAGTACCTGTGGGGTTACAACCGGTACAAGCGTCCCGCCGGGCGCTAGCCGGGCCGGCGGGGCCGGGCAGGCACGGATCCGGGATTCGAACGAAGGGAAGTCAGGGAAGCACGATGGGGGAAAGGCTCGAGCGTTTCGGTCTCGCCGCGTTGCGCGCGGTGTCCAGGCTGCCTTACCCGGTGCTGCGCCGGCTGGGCGAGGCCGTGGGCTCGCTCGCCTGGTGGCTGGCCGCGCCGCGGCGGCGCATCGCGCTCACCAACCTGCGGCTGTGCTTTCCCGACTGGACCGAGGCGAAGCGCCGGCAGGTGGCCCGCGACCACTTCCGCTACTACGTGCGCAGCTTCCTCGAGCGCTTCGTGTTCTGGTACGGGTCGCCCGAGCGGATCCGGGCCCTGTGCCAGGTGGAGGGGATCGAGCACCTAGAGGCCCACCACGGCAAGCCGATGATCCTGCTCGCGCCGCACTTCCTTGGGCTGGATGCCGGCGGCACGCGCCTGCAGGCCGACCGGCCGGTGGCCTCGATGTACGCCGCGCAGAAGAGCCGGGTGCTGACCGAGGCGATGACCCGGGGGCGCTCGCGCTTCCACCCCGAGGCCTCGACGATGATCCTGCGCACCGAGGGCCTGCGCGCCGCGCTCAAGCCGATCCGCGACGGGATTCCCTTCTATTTCCTGCCCGACATGGACCTGGGCCCGCGCGACGCGGTCTTCGTGCCCTTCTTCGGCGTGCCGGCCGCGACGGTCACCTCGATGGCGCGGCTGGCGAAGATCACGAAGGCGGTGATCGTGCCCTGCATCACCCGGATGACCGACGAGGGCTACGTGGTGCGCGTGTACCCGGCCTGGGAGGACTACCCGGTCGGCGACGCCGAGGCCGATGCGCGCCGGATGAACGCGTTCATCGAGGCGCGCGTGCTCGAGATGCCGGCGCAGTATCTCTGGACGCACAAGCGCTTCAAGACGCGGCCGCCGGGCGCGCCCGACCTCTACGGCCGGCGCACGGGCGAGGGCGACTGATGCCGGGGCGCACGCGGCGATCGGCGATAATTCGCCCATGAAGCTGCGATTCACCAAGATGCAAGGTGCTGGCAACGACTTCGTCGTGATCGACGGCGTTCGCCAGCGCATCGACTTCACGCCCGGGCAGTGGCGCCGGATCGCGGACCGCCACTTCGGCATCGGGGCCGACCAGAT
>MEEC01000173.1 GCA_001724315.1 Lautropia sp. SCN 70-15
GCCGGCGTGCTGGCCCTGCTCGACGCAGCCGGCATCGCCAACGCGCAGGTCAACACGATGGCCGATGTCTGGGCGCATCCACAGCTGAAGGCGCGCGGCCGCTGGACCGAGGTCGGCACGCCGGCCGGCCCGATCCCGGCGCTGCTGCCGCCCGGCGCCAGCGCCGCCGACGCGCCGCGGATGGACGACATCCCGGCGCTGGGCGCGCACACCGACGCGATCCTCGCGGGACTGGGCTACGACGCTGACGCGATCGGGCGGCTGCGCGCCGACCGCGCGATCTGACTTCAGAACAGCAGGTCCGGCAGCGCCAGCGAGATCTGCGGCACGTAGGTGACCAGCGCCAGGAAGCCGAGCAGCACCAGCAGCCAGGGCGTGGCGGCGCGGATCACCGCGCCGATCGGCATCTTCGTGATGCCGGCGGTCACGAACAGGTTCAGGCCCACCGGTGGCGTGACCATCCCGATCTCGAGATTGACCACCATGATGATGCCCAGGTGGACCGGGTCGATGCCCAACTGCGTGGCGATCGGGAACAGGATGGGCGCCAGGATCAGGATGATCCCGGTGGGCTCCATGAAGGCGCCGGCCACCAGCAGCAGGATGTTCACCACGATCAGGAAGGCCCAGGGCGGCATGCCCCAGGCGAGGATCTGCTCGGCGATCGCTTGCGGGATCCGCTCGGTGGTCAGCACGTGCGCGAACAGCAAGGCGTTGGCGATGATGAACATCAGCATCACCGTGACCTTCGAGGCGTCGACCAGCACTCCGGACACCTGCGGCCAGCGCAGGTCCTTGTAGACGAAGACCGCGATCAGGAAGGAATAGACGGCCGCCACCGCGGCGGCCTCGGTGGGCGTGAACAGCCCGCCGTAGATGCCGCCCAGGATGATCACGATCAGCAGCAGGCCCCAGATGGAGTCGCGCGCCGACTCGAGGACCTCGCGCAGCGAGGCCCTCGGCTGGCGGGGCAGGTCCATCTTCTTCGCCAGCACGTAGATCGCGATGGCCAGCAGCAGGCCCAGCAGGATGCCCGGCACCACGCCGGCCATGAACAGCTTGCCGACCGAGGTCTCGGTGGCCGCGCCGTAGACCACCATCACGATCGACGGCGGGATCAGGATGCCCAGGGTGCCGGCGTTGCAGACCACGCCGGCGGCGAAAGCCTGCGGATAGCCGGCGCGCACCATGCCGGCGATCACGATGGAACCCACCGCGACGACGGTGGCCGGCGACGATCCCGAGACCGCCGCGAACAGCATGCAGGCGAGCACCGAGGCGATGGCCAGGCCGCCGCGCAGGTGGCCCACGCAGGCGATCGCGAAGCGGATCATCCGGCGCGCCACGCCGCCGGTGGTCATGAAGGCGCCCCCGAGGATGAAGAAAGGGATCGCCAACAGCGTGAAGTGCTCGGAGGTCTCGTAGAGCTTGAGCGCCAGCGAGGCGAGCGAGTCCTGGCCGAAGAACAGGATGGTGAGCAGCGATGACAGGCCCAGCGCGACCGCCACCGGCATGCCGATCAGCATGAAGACGAAGAGCAGGACGAACAGCGCGAGCGTGGTCATCTGCCGGCCCCCTTGTCCCGGGGCGCGCCGCCCGGCCTGTCACCCGCCGCTTCGTCCGGCCCGTCGGCGCGGTGCTTGAGGGCATCCTTCACTTCGTCTCCCAGGAGGCTGGACTGGCGGCCGCTGGCGATGCGCCAGAGCACCTCGGCGAAGCGCAGCAGCAGAAGCGCGAAACCGATCGGCAACACCAGCTTGGGCACCCACTGGGGAATCGGAAGATCCTGCGCAAGGATGCCGATGTCGTACATCTTGCCGACGTAGATCCAGCCGCCGACGAACACGATGCCCGCGTAGACCAGGCACAACACCGCCGCGACGAACGCCACCCGGCGCGCGACGCGCTCGGAGAGCATTCGCACGACGATGTCGACGCCGATGTGCGCGCCGACCCGCACCCCGTAGGAGATCCCGAAGAAGATCAGCCCGCCGAACAGGAAGGTGGTCAGCTCGAGCGCCCAGACGAAGCTGTAGTTGAAGACATAGCGGGCGATCACCTGCGCGAAGGTGATCAGCGTCATCAGCGTGAGCAGCGCCGCGAGCAGGAAGGACTCGCAGCGATCGAAGACGCGCCGGATCGTCGATCCGGCGCCTTGTTCGCGAACCACGCGCGGCCCGGATTACTTGTTGTGCTTGAGCGCGGCCTGGATCAGGTCGGCGCCGATGCCGTCCTCGAACTTCTTCCAGACCGGGCCCATCGCCTTCTGCCAGGCCGCCAGGTCTTCCTTGGTGAGCGGCTGGATCTTCGCCTTGCCGGCTTCCTCGATGCGCTTGCGGTCGCGATCGTTCAGCTCGGCGGCCAGCTTGTTGGCGTGCGCAGTGGCCTCGTCCATCGCCTTCCTCAGCCCGTCGCGCACGTCGGCCGGCAGGCCGTCCCACCACTTGGCGTTGGTGACGACCATGTAGTCGATCACGCCGTGGTTGGTGTTGGCGATGGTCTTCTGGACCTCATGGAACTTCTGCGAGTAGATGTTCGACCAGGTGTTCTCCTGGCCGTCGACCACCCCGGTCTGCAGCGCCTGGTAGACCTCGGCGAAGGCCATCTTCTGGGGGTTCGCGCCGAGCGCGCGGAACTGGGCCTCGAGGACGTCGGAGGCCTGGATGCGGAACTTCAGGCCCTTCACGTCTTCGGGGCGCTGCAGCTTGTCCTTGTTGGTGGACAGCTGCTTCATCCCGTTGTGCCAGTAGGCCAGGCCCTGCAGGTTGCGGTTCTTCATCGAGTCCAGCAGGGCCTTGCCGTCGGCGCTGTGCTGGAAGCTGTCGACCGCGGCGATGTCCTGGAACAGGAAGGGCAGGTCGAAGACCTGGATCTTCTTCGTGTAGCGGTCGAACTTCGACAGCGAAGGCGCGATGAAGTGCACGTCGCCGAGCAGCAGCGCCTCCATTTCCTTGCCGTCGCCGAACAGCTGCGAGCTGGGGAAGACCTGCACCTCGACCTTGCCGGGCAGCAGCTTCTCGGCCACCTCCTTGAACTTCAGGGCGCCCTGGCCTTTGGGCGTGGACTCGGCGACCACGTGGCTGAACTTGATCACCATCGGCGACTGCGCCAGCGCCGAGGCCGAAAGGCCGAGCGCGACCGCGCCGGACAGGATTGCTGCGACGAGCTTCATGGGGCTGCCTCCTCCTTCTGTTGTCGGGGCGGCCGGGTTCCCCGAATCCTGGGGTTTCCCCGGTCGCCGGCCCATTCTAATGGCTTTGGCGCAAACAATGCACCTCATGCGATCGAAGGCTCCACGGGGGCCTCCACATCCCATGGCGCCCGGAGGGATGCCGCCGGCTCGGTATCATCGAGGGTTTCCCGTCGATCGCGAGCCCCCGAATGAACGCCACGCCCCCCCGCCTGTCCGTGCCCAAGGACCGGCTCAAGTTCGTTCTGCTGGAAGGCATCCACCCCTCGGCAGTCCAAGCGCTGCGCGCCGACGGCTACACGAACGTGGAAACCCACGCGAAGGCGCTGTCGGGCGCCGAGCTCGTCGCGGCCATCGAGGGCGCGCACTTCCTGGGCATTCGCTCGCGCACCCAGCTCACCGAGCCCGTGCTCGCGCAGGCCCCGAAGCTCAGCGCGGTGGGCTGCTTCTGCATCGGCACCAACCAGGTCGACCTCGACGCGGCCGCCCGGCGCGGCATCCCGGTGTTCAACGCGCCCTTCTCGAACACCCGCAGCGTGGCCGAGCTGGTGCTCGGCGAGATCATCATGCTGATGCGCGGGATTCCCGCGAAGAACGCCGCCCAGCACCGCGGCGGCTGGGACAAGAGCGCGGCAGGCTCCTTCGAGGTGCGCGGCAAGACGCTGGGCATCGTGGGCTACGGCCACATCGGCACGCAGATCGGCATCCTGGCCGAGCTGCTCGGCATGACGGTCATCTTCCACGACATCGAGAAGAAGCTGCCGCTGGGCAACGCCCGGCAGGCGGCGTCGCTCGACGAGCTGCTCGCCGCGGCCGACGCGGTCACGCTGCACGTGCCCGAGACGCTGGCCACGAAGAACATGATCGCCGCGCCGCAGCTGGCCCGGATGAAACCGGGCGGGCTGCTGATCAACGCCTCGCGCGGGACCGTGGTCGACATCGACGCGCTGGCCGCCGCGCTGGACAGCGGCCGGGTGGCCGGCGCCGCGATCGACGTGTTCCCGGTCGAGCCCAAGGGCAACGACTCGCGCTTCGAGTCGCCGCTCACGCGCTTCGACAACGTGATCCTCACGCCGCACATCGGCGGCTCCACCGCCGAGGCCCAGGCCAACATCGGCGGCGAGGTCGCCGAGAAGCTGATCCGCTACAGCAACAACGGATCCACCGTGTCGGCGGTGAACTTTCCCGAGGTGTCGCTGCCCGAGCACACCGGCAAGTGCCGGCTGCTGCACATCCACCGCAACGTGCCGGGCATCATCGCCCACATCAACGAGCGCTTCTCGCGCGCGGGCATCAACGTGGCCGCGCAGTACCTGCAGACCAACGCGCTGGTGGGCTACGTGGTCATCGACATCGACGGCGACGCGAGCCAGGTGGCGCTCGACGAACTCAGCGCGATCGAGGGCACCATCCGTTGCCGGATCCTGTACTGACCCGATGACGCCTGGCGCCCGATGACCGGGTCCGCTCGATGACGCGCCCGGCCGCCGCGCTGGCCAGCACGCTGGCGATCCAGACGCTGGCCAGCCTGGTGGCGACCGCGCCCTCGGTACTGGCGCCGGTTGTGGCGCCGTCGCTGGGCTTCGGCGCCGAGCGCGTGGGCCTGTTCGTGGGCCTGACCTACCTGACCGCCATGCTGTCCGGCCTGGCCAGCGGCGCCTGGGTCGCGCGCTTCGGCGCGGTCCGCGTGTCGCAGGCCGCCATGCTCGCCTGCGCGCTCGCCACCCTGGCCGCGCTCGCAGGCAGCCTGCTGCCGCTTGCGCTCGCCGCGCTGGCGCTGGGAACGGGCTACGGCATCATCAACCCTGCCGCCTCCACGCTGCTGGCGCGGCACGCGCCGCTTTCCCGGCGCGGGCTGTTCTTCTCGATCAAGCAGACCGGGGTTCCCCTGGGCGTGGCGTCCGCGGGCCTGCTGATGCCGCTGGGGCTGCACGCGCTGGGCTGGCGCCCTTCGATCGTGCTCGCGGGCGCGGCCTGCGCGGCGCTCGCGCTGGCCCTGAGGCCGCTGGTCGCGAAGCTCGATCCGCCCCGGGCCGCAACCGGCGACGCGCCGGCCTCCCGCTCGTGGCGCGCGGGCCTGGCCACCGTGATCCGCGACCCTGCCCTGCGCACGCTGAGCCTGGCCTCGTTCGCCTTCGCCTTCACCCAGCTCTGCTTCACCACCTTCCTGGTGTCCTACCTGCACCTGGAGCTGGGGCAGTCGCTGTCCACCGCCGCGGCCGTGCTGGCCGGCTCGCAGCTGGTGAGCACCGCCTCGCGGATCGGCTGGGGGCACGTGGCCGACCGCTGGGTTGCGCCCGGCATCCTGCTCGGCGCGCTGGGCCTGGCCATGGCCCTGGCCTGCGCGGGCCTGGCCCTGCTGGGCGAGTCGGCCGGAACAGGGTTGATCGTGGCGGCGGCGGTCTGCTGCGCGGCCACCGTGATGGGCTGGAACGGGGTGTTCTTCGCGGAGCTGGCGCGGCAGTCCTCGCGCGCCGACATGGCCACGCTGGCCGGCGCCTCGCAGTTCGTGACCTTCTTCGGGAGCATGAGCGGCCCGGTGATCTTCGCCGAGCTGATTCGCAACGGCGGGTCCTACGGGGGCGCCTACCTGATGCTGGGCGTGCTGCCGGCGCTGGCCGGCGTGGCCATGCTGCGGGCGGCGCGCCGGGACCGGGCCTGATCCACCGCCCCGATTCCTGATCCGGGCTGCCGG
>MEEC01000174.1 GCA_001724315.1 Lautropia sp. SCN 70-15
ATCGCGTGGCCGATAGAATCGTGCCGTGGGCTCGCCGTCGAAGGGCGCGGCGGCCGGACCTTTGGTTTTTCGTTCTCGGAGACATCGATTCATGCGCATCGGCATCGTCGGCCTCGGCGCCGTGGGCGGCCTTCTCGCCGCGCGGCTCGTCGCCGGAGGACACCAGGTGAGCGCGCTGGCGCGTGGCGCCACGCTCGAGCATGTCAGGCAGGACGGCCTCGCGCTGCTGGAGGGCGCCGAGGATCGCCCGCGGGAGACGCGGCTGCAGCTCCGGGTGTCCGACGATGCGGCCGAACTCGGCGAGCAGGATCTGGTCGTGCTCAGCGTCAAGACCACCGGCCTCGCCGATGTCGCGCAGCGGATCGGTCCGCTGCTCGGCCCCGACACCGCGGTGCTTTCTGCGATGAACGGCGTGCCCTGGTGGTTCTTCCACGGGCTCGACGAGGCGCTGGCGCGCCGCGAATGGCAGGCGATCGACGCGGGCGGCCGCATCGCGGCGGCGATTCCTGCCCGGCGGGTGCTGGGCGCCGTGGTGCATTTCTCCTGCGCGATGCCCGCCCCCGGCGTGGTCAGGCACGGGCAGGGAAATCGGCTGATCCTCGGCGAGCCGCACGGCGGTGACAGCGAGCGGTGCGCGCGTGCCGCGCAGGCGCTGCGTGACGGCGGATTCGAGGTCGAGGTCTCGCAACGGATTCAGCAGGACGTCTGGTTCAAGCTGTGGGGCAACATGACGATGAACCCGATCTCCGCGATCACCGGCGCCACCGCCGACCGCATCCTCGACGACCCGCTGGTCAGGAGCTTCATTTCGCGCGCGATGCGCGAGGCGGCCGCGATCGGCGAGCGGATCGGCCTGCCCATTGCGATCACGCCCGAGCAGCGCCACGAGGTCACGCGCAAGCTCGGCGCCTTCCGCACCTCGATGCTGCAGGACGTCGACGCCGGCAAGGCGGTGGAGCTCGACGCGCTGGTGGCGATCGTGGCCGAGATCGGCCGCGCGGTCGGGGTGCCCACGCCCGACATCGATGCCTTGCTCGGCATCGCGCGGCTGCACGCGCGGGTGCGCGGCCTCTACCCGTGGCCCGCGCCCGAGGCGGGGGCGGCTGCCGTGGCGTCCGGAGCCTGAGGCGACGATGGCCAGGCACGTTTCCGAGACTCCGGCCACGCAGCTGCTGCGCAAGCATCGGGTGGCCTTCGGCGAGCATCCCTACGACTACGTCGAGCACGGCGGCACCGGCGAGTCGGCCCGCCAGCTCGGCGTGGACGAGCACGCGGTCGTCAAGACCCTGGTCATGCAGGACGAGGCCGGCAAGCCGCTGATCGTGCTGATGCACGGCGACCGCAAGGTGTCCACCAAGAACCTCGCGCGGCAGGCCGGTCGCAAGAGCATCGAGCCCTGCGCGCCCGACGTCGCGCAGCGGCATTCGGGCTACCTGGTGGGCGGCACCTCGCCCTTCGCCACCCGCAAGGCGATGCCGGTCTACGTGGAGGCCACGGTGCTCGAGCTGCCGAAGATCTGGATCAACGGCGGGCGGCGCGGATTCCTGGTGTCGCTCGAGCCGCGGGTGCTGGTCGATCTGCTGCGCGCGCAGCCGGTAAACTGCGCGCTCGCCGACTGAGTCGGCAAGACGGGCGCGTCATCGACGCCTGTCGCGGATCCGGGGGGGAGCATGGAAGCGCTCTACAGCGTGCTGGCGGTCGTGGCCGCCTATCTGATCGGTTCGGTGTCGTTCGCGGTCGTCGTCAGCAAGGCGATGGGCCTGGCCGACCCGCGCAGCTACGGTTCGAAGAATCCGGGCGCCACCAACGTGCTGCGCACCGGCAATCGCAAGGCGGCCCTGTTCACGCTGCTGGGCGATGCGCTGAAGGGCGTCGCCGCGGTGCTGATCGCGAAGGCGCTGGCCGATCGCCTGGGCTTCGGCGACGGCACCATCGCGCTGGTGGCGCTGGCGGCCTTCGTCGGCCACCTGTTCCCGGTGTTCCACGGATTCAAGGGCGGCAAGGGCGTGGCCACCGCCGCCGGCGTGCTGATCGCCCTGCACCCGCTGCTCGGCCTGGGCACGCTGCTCACATGGATCATCATCGCCTGGTTCTTCCGCTACTCGTCGCTGGCCGCGCTGGTCTCGGCCGTCTTCGCGCCCCTCTGGTACATGTTCCTGTTCCGCCCGGATCCGATCGCGGCGGCGGTCGTGCTGATGAGCCTGCTGCTGATCTGGCGGCACTCCGCCAACATCCAGAACCTGCTGGCCGGCAAGGAGAGCCGGATCGGGGAAAAGAAGGGGAAGGCGGGCAAGCGATGAGGGGCTGATGCGGATCGGCATCGACCTGGGCGGCACCAAGACCGAGGTCGTCGCGCTCGACGAGGCAGGGGGCGAGGCCTTTCGCCATCGCATTCCTTCTCCGCGCGGCGACTACGTCGCCACGCTCGCGGCGATCGCCTCGCTGGTCGGGCTGGCCGAGGCGCGCTGCGGACCGGCTTCGTCGATCGGGATCGGCATCCCGGGCTCGCTGTCGCCGCACACCGGGCTGGTGCGCAATGCGAACTCCACCTGGCTGAACGGCCGGCCGCTGGGCGCCGACCTGGCGCGGGCGCTGGGCCGGCCGGTGGCCATCGCCAACGACGCCAACTGCTTCGCGCTGTCCGAGGCCACCGACGGCGCTGCGGCGGGCATGGGCGTGGTATTCGGCGTGATCCTGGGCACCGGTGTCGGCGGCGGCATCGTGGTCCGCGGGCAGCTGCTCGAAGGCGCCAACGGCATCGCCGGCGAATGGGGCCACAACCCGCTGCCCGGGCCCTTCGCCCAGGGCGAGTTGCCCGGGCCGCAATGCTGGTGCGGCCGGCGCGGCTGCATCGAAACCTGGCTCAGCGGTCCGGCGCTGGCGGCCGATCATGCTCGGGCAGCCGGCAACCCGCCGCCCGATTGCGATGCCTCGGCGGTCGTCGCCGCGATGCGCGCCGGCGACCCACGGGCTGCGGCGAGCTTCGAGCGCTATTGCGATCGGCTGGCGCGCGCGCTGGCCGGCGCGATCAACCTGCTGGACCCGGATGCGATCGTGCTGGGCGGCGGCCTGAGCAGGGTCGACGAACTCTACGCGGAAGTGCCGCGCCGCTTGCCGCCGCTGGTGTTCGCCGATCGGGCGCACACGCCGCTCCTGCGGGCCAGGCACGGCGACTCGTCGGGCGTGCGCGGGGCCGCGCGGCTCGTCGCACCGCAGGCCTGAGCCGGCGCGCGTCGCGACAGGGGCGCGATCAGGCCGCGTCGAGTTCGTCGAGCGGCCAGCGCGGCCGGACCTGGAAGCCCTCGGGCGGCTCGAGCCGGGCCAGCTCGCCGCGCTCCTTCAACGCCGCCAGGCGCAGCGCCCCGGCGAAGGCGATCATCGCGCCGTTGTCCGAGCACAGCGCCAGTTCAGGGAAGTGCACGCGGAAGCGCCTGCGTTCCTGCTCGGCCGCCAGCCGCTCGCGCAGTCTTCGGTTGGCGCTGACGCCGCCGGCCACCACCAGCGTGTCGCGGCCCGCGTGCTGCAGCGCCTTCACCGACTTGGCGACCAGCACGTCGGTGATCGCGGCCTGCACCTCGGCGGCGATGTCGGCGCGCACCTGCCGCGGGTCGCGGGTCTCCGGGTTGCCCGAGCCCGCGCCTTCGTCGAGCTCGCGGCGCACCAGCGTGAGCACCGCGGTCTTCAGGCCGCTGAAGCTGAAGTCCAGGTCGCCCGAGCGCAGCATCGGGCGCGGCAGTTCGAAGCGGCCGAGGCGGCCCGACTCGGCCAGCTTCGCGATGGCGGGCCCGCCCGGGTAGCCCAGGCCGAGCAGCTTGGCGCTCTTGTCGAAGGCCTCGCCGGCGGCGTCGTCCAGCGTGTCGCCCAGCAGCTCGTAGCGGCCCACGCCCTGCACGTCCATCAGCTGCGTGTGGCCGCCGGAGACCAGCAGCGCCACGAAAGGGAAGGCCGGCGGGTCGGCCGCCAGCAGCGGCGACAGCAGGTGGCCCTCCAGGTGGTGAACGCCGATGGCCGGCACGCCCAGCGCCCAGGCCAGCGAGGCGCCCACGCCCGCGCCCACCAGCAGCGCGCCGGCCAGCCCCGGGCCGGCGGTGTAGGCCACGGCGTCCAGGTCGGCCAGGTCGAGCCCGGCCTCCTCGAGCACCTGCCGGGCGAGCGGCAGCACGCGGCGGATGTGGTCGCGCGAGGCGAGCTCCGGCACCACGCCGCCGTAGCGCTGGTGCATCGCGATCTGCGAGTGCAGCGCCTGGGCCAGCAGGCCGCGTTCGCTGCAGTGGAGCGCGACGCCGGTCTCGTCGCAGGAGGTTTCGATGCCGAGGACGATCATGCCGCGATTTTCTCATGCGGCCGGGTATCGGTCTGCGCCTGCGATAATCCGCGCCCATGGCCCAGCGCTTCGATGCGATCGTGATCGGTGCCGGCGCTGCGGGCATGTACTGTGCCGCGCAGGCCGGTCGGCGCGGCCTGCGCGTGGCGCTGCTGGACCACTGGCCCCGGCTCGCCGAGAAGATCCGCATTTCCGGCGGCGGGCGCTGCAACTTCACCAATCTCGACGCCGGCCGCATCGACCGCTTCGCCGGCGAGAACCCGGCCTTCGCGCGCAACGCGCTGCGCGCGCTGCCCCCCGAGCGCTTCATCGATCAGGTGCGCCGGCGCGGCATCGCCTTCCATGAAAAGCACAAGGGCCAGCTGTTCTGCGACGAGTCGTCGGAGCGGATCATCGCGATGCTGCGCGAGGACTGCGATGCGGCCGGCGTGCGCTGGTTCCGGCCGGTGACGGTCGACGAGGTGGAGCCGGAAGCCGGCTTCGTGATCCGCACCCGCGAGGCGGGCGAGCTGCGCGCCGACGCCGTGGTGGTCGCCACCGGCGGGCTCGCGATCCCCAAGGCCGGCGCCACCGACCTGGGCCTGCGGATCGCGCGGCGCTTCGGCCACCGCATCGTCGAACCGCGACCGGCGCTGGTGCCGCTGACCTTCGACGCCCAGGCCTGGCGGCCCTATGCCGAGCTGGCCGGCGTCGCGCTGCCCGTCACCGTCCGCGCGCCCGGCACGCCCGGCGCGCCGGCCTTCGACGAGGACCTGCTGTTCACCCACCGCGGCCTGTCCGGCCCGGCGGTGCTGCAGATCTCCACCTTCTGGAAGCGCGGCGATCCGCTGGCGATCGACCTGGCGGCGGGCGAGGACCTCACGGCGCGCCTGATCGAAGCCAAGTGCGCCACCCGTCAGCAACTGGCAGGTGCGCTCGCCGGCCTGCTGCCCCGGCGGCTGGCCGCGCGCTGGCTGGCCGACGAACGCTTCGCCGCCCTGGCCGCCAGGCGCCTGGCCGAGATCGCCGATCGCGAGCTGGCCACCGTGGCCGCCGCGCTGCGCGACTGGCAGATCGTGCCCACCGGCACCGAAGGCTTCAAGAAAGCCGAAGTCATGGCCGGCGGCGTGGCCACCGACGAGCTCGACCCGCGGTCGATGCAGTCATTGCGCGCACCGGGCCTCCACTTCGTCGGCGAGGTCGTGGACATCACCGGCTGGCTTGGCGGCTACAACTTCCAGTGGGCCTGGTCATCGGGCTTCCTGGCTGGGCAGGCCGTCGGCCGCTGACCCGCAACGGCGGGATCGCGCGGCGCCTGGGCGCCGTCGCCCTGCAAGGCACGACATCCAGGGCCGGTGCGAGGCGGCAGCCCGCGTCCGGGCATTGTGCAAGCCGAGCGCCACCGAAAGAAATCTCGCGGCTGCTCTACTCTGTCGCCGTTGCGGGTCAGCGGCCGACAGCCTGGCCGGCCACGAAGCCGGAGGCCCAGGCCCACTGGAAGTTGTAGCCGCCGAGCCAGCCGGTGATGTCCACGACCTCGCCGACGAAGTGGAGGCCCGGTGCGCGCAATG
>MEEC01000175.1 GCA_001724315.1 Lautropia sp. SCN 70-15
CGCCGAACGCGGCGCCGCGCACCGCGGCCGCCGCCCTGCGGTGGCTGGCCAGCGCGTAGTCGTCGAGCAGCTCCCGGGAGAGCTCGTACTTGCGGGCCATCATCTCGGCGCCGGTGAACTGGCTGAACAGCGGCGTGCCCGGGTAGCGCGCGCGGATCGCCGGGCTCATGTAGTCGCCCATGTCCGCTTTCGCGGCCAGCGCGTGCGGCGAGCCCATCGGCACGCGGGTCATGCTCTCGACGCCGGCCGCGATCGCCACGTCCATCGTTCCGGAGATCACCGCCTGCGCGGCGAAGTGCAGCGCCTGCTGCGAGGAGCCGCACTGCCGGTCCACCGAGGTGCCCGGCACCGACTCGGGCAGGCAGGAGGCGAGCACCGCGTTCCGGGCCACGTTGGTCGACTGCTCGCCGACCTGGCTCACGCAGCCCATGATCACGTCTTCGACCATGGCCGGCTCCGCGCCGCTGCGCGCCACCAGCGCGTCGATGACGCGGCCGGCCAGGTCGACCGGGTGCCAGCCTGAAAGCCGGCCGCCGCGCCGGCCGCCGGCGGTGCGAACCGCCGCGACGATGTATGCCTCGCTCATGAATTCGTGTTCCCCGTGGATGCCGTTTTCCCGATGCCTTTCTGCGCAGCCTCGACGATACCCGACAGCGCGCCCGCGGCCACTTCGGTGGGGAACGGGAACACGATCGTCGAGCTGTTCTGCGCGCCGATCACCGCCAGCGTGTTCAGGTAGCGAAGCTGCATGGCCTCGGGACGCCGGGACAGTACTTCGGCGGCCTCGAGCAGCTTCTGCGCGGCCTGCTGCTCGCCCTCGGCGTTGATCACCTTGGCGCGCCGCTCGCGCTCCGCCTCGGCTTGCCGGGCGATCACCCGGATCATGCTCTCGTCGAGGTCGATGTGCTTGATCTCGACGTTGGACACCTTGATGCCCCAGGCGTCGGTCTGCGCGTCGAGCAGTTCCTGGATGTCGTTGTTCAGCTTGTCGCGCTCGGACAGCATCTCGTCCAGGTCGTGCTTGCCGAGCACCGAGCGCAGCGTCGTCTGGGCGAGCTCGCTGGTCGCCTGCCGGTAGTTCTCGACCTGGATCACCGCGCGCTCCGGGTCCACCACCCGGAAGTAGATGACGGCGTTCACCTTCACCGACACGTTGTCCTGCGAGATGACGTCCTGCGCAGGCACGTCGAAGACCATGGTCCGCTGGTCCACCCGGACCATCTGCTGAACGTAGGGCACCAGCAGGATCAGGCCGGGGCCCTTGACGCCCGTGAAGCGGCCCAGCGTGAAGACCACGCCGCGCTCGTACTCCCTCAGGATCCTGATCGAGGCCGCCAGCAGGAGCAGCAGCAGCACGAGGATCGGCGAGAAGAAAGCGAGGTTGCCCATGTCGGTGTCTCCTTCAGGAGGGTTTGTCGTCAGGCGAGACGCTCAGGGTCAGTCCGTCGATGCCGACGATCCTTGCGCGCCGGCCGGCCGCCAGCGGGGTGCTCGCCACCGCGTTCCAGCGCTCGCCGTCGACGACCACGTGTCCGCGCTCGCCGGCCCAGTCGGCCACCACGACCGTCCTGCCGAGCATCGACTCGCGTCCCGAGACGATCCTGCCGCGACGCGACTCGAGCGCCAGCCTGCCGACCAGCAGCGTGAAGCCGAGGCTGGCGACAGCGAGACCGCCGACGATCGGCCAGTACAGGTCGAAACCCGGTGCGGCGCCCGTGTCGAACAGGATCATCGCGCCGAGGACGAAGGCGACGATGCCGCCGATGCCGAGTATCCCGAACGACGGCGCGAAAGCCTCGGCGACCATCAGCCCGATGCCGAGCACGAGCAGCGCGAGACCGGCATAGTCGATCGGCAGCGCGGCCAGCGCGTAGAGCCCGAGCAGCAGCGAGATCGCGCCGATCGTTCCCGGGTAGAGGGCCCCCGGGTTCATGAACTCGAAGATCAGCCCGTAGACGCCGATCATCATCAGGATCAGCGCAACGTTCGGGTTGGTGATCGCGCCCAGCAGCCGCGTGCGCCAGTCGGGGTCGAAGGCCTGCACGGCCAGGCCGGCCGTGTCGAGGGTGACCCGGCTGTCGCCGATCCGGACCTCGCGGTCATGCGCCTGTTTCAGCAGATCCTCGATGCTGCCCGCGACGATGTCGGTCACGCCCTTCTCGAGCGCCGCCTTTGCCGACAGACTCGCCGCCTCGCGCACTGCCGATTCCGCCCAGTCTGCGTTCCTGCCCCGCAGTTCCGCGAGCGAGCGAATGTAGGCCACCGCATCGTTGATCGCCTTGGCTTCGGTCGGGCTGGGTGTCCTGGGCTTGCTGGCGCCGCCCTTTGGCTCGCTCTCCTTCGCGCCCGACGAATCGTCGTTTCCGCTGTCAGGTCGTCCCGGCAACCCGCCCCCGCCCAGCTGCACCGGGGTGGCGGCACCCAGGTTCGTGCCGGGCGCCATCGCAGCCACATGGCTGGCGTAGACGATGTAGGTGCCGGCACTCGCTGCCCGCGCGCCACTCGGTCCGACCCAGGCGAGCACCGGCAGTGGCGCGTTGACGACCTCGCGGATCATCTCGCGCATCGAGGTGTCCAGCCCGCCGGGCGTGTCGATGCGAAGCACCAGCGCGGCGGCGCCCTGCTCTCGCGCCTGCGCGAGGCCGCGCGAGAGATAGTCGGCCGAGGCCGGACCGATCGGGCCGGCGATCGTGAGCACCAGCGCATGACGCGGCGATGCACTCCCCGGGGCCCCCGCTGCAAGAAGCGCCAGCGCCATCGCGAGGCCTGCCAACAAGCGGAGCACGAGCGCCGGGCCGGGAGCGGCCACGCCCCGAACGGGTTGCCTGCCTGCCATCAGCGGATTCCTTCTCGTGGCGAAGATCGATGATAACCGTGCGCGGTCGACATCCGGCCTTCAACCGCTCACCCGCGATTTGTCTGTGCAGCGCGGCCGAACTTGCGCGCTTCGAGGCGGTCGCCTCGGCGCGAAGGGCCGCGACGAAGAAGGGCGCAGGCAATGCGTCGGCAGAGCGGCCGGCCGTGACCGAGAGCTGGGTCAGCGCTCCAGCGCCCGGGCGTGATGCCTCAGGTGGTCGTCCACGAAGCTCGCGATGAAGTAGTACCCGTGGTCGTAGCCCGCGTGCCGGCGCAGGGTCAGCGGCTGGCCGACGGCCTCGCAGGCCGCCTCGAAGGCCTCCGGGTGCAGCTGCTCGGCGAGGAACTTGTCGGCAAGGCCCTGGTCGATCAGGATGCCGTCGGGGAAAGGCGCTTCGGTCTGCGCCCGCATCAGCTCGCTGGCGTCGTGGGCGCGCCACTGGCCGCGATCCTCGCCCAGGTAGCCCGAGAAAGCCTTAACGCCCCAGGGGCAGCGCATCGGCGCCGCGATCGGCGCGAAGGCCGACACCGAGCGGAAGCGCCCGGGGTGCCGCAGCGCCAGGGTCAGCGCGCCGTGACCGCCCATCGAGTGGCCGAAGATGCCGACCCGATCGCCATCCAGATCGAAGCCGCGCGTGACATGCGGCAGCAGTTCGTCGAGCAGCCAGGAAGCCATCCGCCAGTGGCGGCTCCAGGGCTCTTGTGTGGCGTCGAGCCAGAAACCGGCGCCGACCCCGAAGTCCCAGGAATCGGCCTCGCCCGGCAGCTTCGCGCCGCGCGGGCTGGTGTCGGGCGCGAGCAGGGCCAGCCCGAGCTCGCTGGCGAGCCGCTGCGCCCCTGCCTTCATCGGGAAGGTCTCCTCGGTGCAGGTAAGCCCCGCCAGGTAGACCAGCAAGGGGACCCTCCCCGCACGCGCCTGCGGCGGCAGGAACAGCGAGAACCGCATCGGCAGCCCCACCACCACAGAGTCGTGAGCGTGGAACCCCTGCACGCCCCCGAAGCACCCGTGTTCACTGAGCAAGTTCATCGCCACACCCTTCTCCCTTCTCGCTTCCCCCCTTCTCTTCCTCAGTACACGACCACCGACCGGATCGACTCCCCCCGCTTCATCAGGTCGAAGCCCTCGTTGATCTGCTCCAGGCTCAGCCGGTGCGTGATCAGCGGATCGATCCGCAGCTTGCCGTCCATGTACCAGTCGACGATCTTCGGCACGTCGGTGCGGCCGCGCGCCCCGCCGAAGGCCGAGCCCTTCCATACCCGGCCGGTGACCAGTTGGAACGGCCGCGTCGAGATCTCGGCGCCGGCCTCGGCCACGCCGATGATGACGCTCTGGCCCCAGCCCTTGTGGCAGCACTCGAGCGCCTGGCGCATCGTGGTGGTGTTGCCGATGCACTCGAAGCTGTAGTCGGCGCCGCCGTCGGTGAGCTGCACGATCGTGTCGACGACGTTGTCCACGCTCTTCGGGTTCACGAAGTGCGTCATGCCGAACTCGCGGGCCATCTTCTCGCGCGCCGGATTGATGTCGACCCCGATGATCTTGTCCGCGCCGACCATCTTCGCGCCCTGGATCACGTTCAGGCCGATGCCGCCCAGCCCGAACACCACCACGTTGGCGCCCGCCTCGACCTTGGCGGTGAACAGCACCGCGCCCACGCCGGTGGTCACGCCGCAGCCGATGTAGCAGACGATGTCGAAGGGCGCGTCCTCGCGGATCTTCGCCAGCGCGATCTCGGGCACCACGATGTGGTTGGCGAAGGTGGAAGTGCCCATGTAGTGCAGGATCGGCTTGCCGTCGAGCGAGAAGCGCGAGCTGCCGTCGGGCATCAGGCCCTTGCCCTGGGTGGCGCGGATCGACTGGCACAGGTTCGTTTTCCGCGACAGGCAGAACTTGCACTGCCGGCATTCCGGCGTGTAGAGCGGGATCACGTGGTCGCCCTTCTTCAGCGTGCCCACGCCGGGCCCCACGTCGACCACCACGCCGGCCCCTTCGTGGCCCAGGATCGCCGGGAACAGGCCCTCGGGGTCGGCCCCCGACAGCGTGTACCAGTCGGTGTGGCAGATGCCGGTGGCCTTCACCTCGACCAGCACCTCGCCGAACTTCGGCCCCTGCAGGTCGACCTGCTCGATGGTCAGGGGTTTGCCGGCCTGCCAGGCCACGGCTGCGCGGGTCTTCATCGACACTCTCCTCGAATCGATCGGTTCAACGGCGCCGGCACCCGGCTGGAAGATGCGGCCAGTCTAACTCCCGGCCGCCCCGCGCCCGGGGCAAGGCGGATTTCTCGGGATTTCGTCATGCGCTAATCTTCCGGAATCAGGCAGGCCGGCGAGCCGATCGTGCGACGCCGCCGCATGGTCGCGGGTTTCGGCCCGCTGCCGATCCCGCTCACGGAGGAAGACGGATTGAATGCCAGCGCGCATGCCGGGAAAGTCCTGGCCAGGGTTTCGGCCCACCCGGTGTCGGTGGGCGCACCGGCCGTCGACGTCCAGATCGCCGCCTCCTGGGAGCGCTGCGTGAATCGCTACGGGCTGCAGCCCGATCGGGTGGGACGCCCGAACGTCATCAGCCAGGCCGAGCTCAAGGACTACCAGGCGCCGATCGAGGACCTCATCGCCCTGTCGCGCGGCGAGATCGAGCGGCTGCACGCGCGGCTGGCCGAGCGGGACTACCTGGTGATGCTCGCCGATCCGAATGGCGTGGCGGTGCAGTTCAGGTGCGGCGAGCCGCTCGCGCAGGAGTGCGCGCGCGCCAGCGTGCTGCCCGGCTCGGTCTGGTCCGAGCAGGCGCAGGGAACGAGCGGCATCGGCCTGTGCATCACCGAGTGCACGCCCGTTTCGGTGGTCATGGACGACCACTTCGCGGACTGGCTGGCCGGACTGAGTAACCGTCTGCAAAGTCAAGCGCCGTGAAGCGAGTTGTCCCAAGGTTGATTGTTGCGGACCATGGCGTTGAGCGTGGTCAGCAGCTTGCGCATG
>MEEC01000176.1 GCA_001724315.1 Lautropia sp. SCN 70-15
ACTTCGCCTACAGCGTGCACACCGACATCGGCGACCAGGCGGTGGCCGCGCGGGTCAACCAGCAGCCGGTGCCGCTGCGCACCGAGCTGCACAACGGCGACGTGGTCGAGGTGATCACCGATCCGAACGCCAAGGCCAACCCCAACTGGCTGTCCTTCGTGCGCACCGGCAAGGCGCGCGCCGGCATCCGCCACTGCCTCAAGACGCTCAAGTACCGCGAGTCGGTCGAGCTGGGCCGCCGCCTGCTCGCGCAGGCGCTGTCCGCGCTGCGCATCGACCCCGCCTCGCTCGACGCCCAGGCGCTCGAACGCGGGGCGCGCGACGCCGGCGCCAAGAGCGTCGAGGAAATGCACGCCGACATCGGCCTGGGCAAGCGGCTCGCGCCGGTGGTGGCCCGCACGATCGCGCTGCAGTTCGGCAGCAAGAGCGCCGCCGCCGCGCTGATCCTGCCGCGGCCCGCGCCGATGATGATCAGCGGCGCCGAGGGCGCGGCGGTCACCTACTCGCCCTGCTGCCATCCGCTGCCGGGCGACGACATCGTGGGCCACCTGCGCGGCGGCCACGGCCTGGTCGTGCACCGGGCCGACTGCGAGGTGGCGCAGCGCCAGCGCATCAAGGACGCCGAGCGCTGGGTCGACGTCGACTGGGCCGAGGAACTCGCCGGGCAGTTCCGCACCGAGATCGAGGTGGCGGTGCGCGCCGACCGCGGCGTGCTCGGCAAGGTGGCCGCCGAGATCGCCGCGAGCGAAGCCAAAATCGTGCACGTGTCCATGGACGACGACGCCACCGAGAGTGCGGTGCTGCGCTTCGCGATGATGGTGCGCGACCGCGTGCACCTGGCGCAGGTGATCCGCAACCTGCGCCGCCTGCCCGAAGTCGCGAAGATCACGCGGCACTGAGCGCCGCGCGCAGCCGCAACGCGCGGCCGCGCCGGCTCGCCGGCGCATCGATGCACCGATCGACCTGACGCGACCGCGCCGCAGCGCTATCCTCCCGGTCCATGAAACCGCTCGTCGTCGACCTCGACAACACGCTGCTGCGCACCGACCTGCTCGCGGAGCTGCTGCCCGGCTACCTGGTCCGCAATCCGCTGGCGCTGCCGCGCGTGATCGGCTGGCTCGCGGCCGGCCGCGCCCGCGTCAAGAACGAGATCGCCGCGCGCTGCCCGATCGATCCGGCCACCCTGCCCTACAACGAGTCGGTGCTCGACTGGCTGCGCGCCGAGCACGCGAAGGGTCGCGAGCTCTGGCTGGTCAGCGCCAGCCATCGCAGCTACGTGGAAGCCATCGCCGCGCACCTGGGCCTGTTCGCGGGCGCGCTCGGCACCGATACCGACGACAACCTGAAGGGCGAGCGCAAGCGCGAGGCGCTGGTCGCGCGCTTCGGCGCGCGCGGCTTCGACTACGCGGGCGACAGCCGCGCCGACCTCGCGGTCTGGCGCGATGCGCACGCCGCCATCGTGGTCGGCAACGACGACCGGCTCGCCGAGCAGGCCGGCGCGCTGACCACCGTGGCGCAGCGCCTGCCCGCGCCGCGCGGCGGGCTCGACGCCTGGCGCCGGGCCTTTCGCCTGCACCAGTGGCTGAAGAACGGCCTGGTGCTGATCCCGCTGCTCACCGCCCACCTGTGGAACGACGCGGGGGCGGCGGTGAACGCGCTGATCGCCTTCCTGGCCTTCGGCTTCACCGCCTCCACGATCTACGTGCTGAACGACCTGGCCGATCTCGCCGACGATCGCGGCCATCCGGTCAAGCGACACCGCCCGCTGGCCAGCGCCATGCTGCCGGTGCCGAATGCCCTGGCCGGCGCGGCGCTGCTCGCGCTCCTGGCGCTGGCCTGCGCCGCGATGCTGCCGCCGGACTTCCGGCTCTGGCTGCTCGCCTATGTGGCCACCACCACCGCCTATTCGGCCTGGTTCAAGCGCAAGCCGATCGTCGACGTGATGTGCCTGGCCGGCCTCTACACGGTGCGCCTGCTGGCCGGCGCCGCGGCGATCGGGGTCGAGGCCTCGTTCTGGCTGCTCGCCTTTTCGATGTTCCTGTTCCTGAGTCTGGCGCTGATCAAGCGCCACGCCGAACTGCGCCGCCACGCGCTGGTCGGCGGCGGCCGCATCTCACGCAACTACGACACCGACGACCTGCCGGTGATCGTGGCCGGGGGACTGGGCGCGGGACTGTCGGCGGTGATGGTTCTGGCGCTGTACATCCAGAGCGACCAGACCCGCGACATGTACGCCAACCCCGAGCGCATCTGGATCGCCTGCCCCGTGGTGCTCTACTGGGTGCTGCGCGCCTGGTTCCGCGCCAACCGCGGCGAGGTCGACGAGGACCCGGTCGCCTGGGCCGCGAAGGACCCGGCGAGCTGGCTCGCGGCCGCGCTGGTCGCGGGGGCGTTCGCTGCGGCGTTGTGACGCTCAGTCCACCGTCGCGTACGCGATCTCGATCACCTCGAGCTCGTCCACGCCCGCCGGCGTGCGCAGCGTCACCACGTCCCCTTCGCGCGCCTTCATCAGCGCGCGCGCGATCGGCGAGATCCAGCTCACGCGGCGGCGCGGCGGATCGACCTCGTCGATGCCCACGATCGTGATCGTTTCCTCGCTGTCGTCCGGGCCCGGCCGCGCGCCGGCGCGCCGGCGCAGGTAGGTCACCGTGGCGCCGAAGAAGACCTGTTCCAGGTTCTGCTGACGGGCCGGGTCCACCACCTCGGCCTTGTCCAGCCGCTTGGTCAGGAAGCGGATCCGGCGGTCGATCTCGCGCAGCCGCTTCTTGCCGTACAGGTAGTCGCCGTTCTCGGAGCGGTCGCCGTTCGACGCCGCCCAGGACACCACCCGCACCACCTCGGGCCGCTCCACGTCGAGCAGGTGCAGCAGCTCGGCCTTCATCCGCGCGTGACCGGCCGGCGTCATGTAGTTGCGCCCGCCGGGCGGCAGCGGCGCGGTCTCTTCGGTGTCGAGCTCGTCGTCGACGTCCGGTTTTTCCTTCGTGAATGCCTTGCTCATGACTTGCTCATCGATTGACGGCCGTGACGCATTTCCTCGCGGCGGGAATCGGCTCGCCTCAGCATGCCTTCGGACACCGACGCAACGACAGACGAGACACCCCTCGCGCCATGAACGACCGCCGCATGCTCCGCCGCTACCTGGTGATGGTCAGCCACGCCGAAGAGGTGCTCGAGGCCTCGTTCGGCAACGATGCGGTCCCGCCGCCGGCCGAGGCGATCGCGGTGATCGAGGACCTGGTGCTGGCGCTGGGGCCGGTGGTTCGCCGGATGCCCGCTGCCGCGCCCCGGCCGCAGGACATCGCCGAATCGCTGGCCGGCTGGGTGCACTGAACGCGCCGCCTCAGCTCCCTGCCACCGCCATCTCGCCGATCAGCACCGACCCGGTGCGCTTGGTGCCGCGCACGATTTCGTCGGCGCCCACCGCGCGGACGTCCTGGAACATCTGCCGCAGGTTGCCCGCGATCGTGATCTCCTCGACCGGATAGGCGATCTTCCCGTTCTCCACCCAGAATCCGGCCGCCCCGCGCGAGTAGTCGCCGGTCACGTAGTTCACACCCTGCCCCATCAGGTCGGTGACGAAGAGACCGGTGCCCAGCTTGGCGAGCATCGCCTCGAGGTCGTCGCGGCGCTTCGTGTGCCGGCTGGCGAAACGCAGGTTGTGCGAGCCGCCGGCGTTGCCGGTCGTCTGCATGCCCAGCTTGCGCGCCGAATAGGTCGACAGGAAGTAGCCCTGCAGCACGCCGGCCTCGACCACCAGGCGCTTCTTCGTGGCCACGCCCTCGTTGTCGAAGGGCGAGCTGCCCGATTCGCCGCGCAGCGTGGGGTCTTCCACGATGTCGACGTGCTCGGGGAAGATCGAGTGGCCCAGCGAATCCACCAGGAAGCTGGTCTTGCGGTACAGCGCGCTGCCGCTGGTGGCCTGCACGAAATGGCCCAGCAGCCCGCAGGCCAGCGGCGCCTCGAACAGCACCGGCACCCGCCGCGTGGACAGGCGCCGCGCGCCCAGGCGAGACAGCGCGCGCTCGGCCGCGTAGCGCCCCAGCGCCTGCGGATCGGAAAGCTTCTTCGGGTTGCAGTGCGAGGCGTACCAGTCGTCGCGCTGCATGTCGCGGCCGCGCTGCGCGATCGGCGCCGCGCCGATCGAATGCCGGCTGTAGCGAAAGCCGCCCGAGAATCCCAGCGAGTTGGCTGCCACGAAATGACCGTGGCTCACGCTCACCGACGCGCCCTCGGAATTGCGGATCATCGAGCTCGTGGCGAAGGCAGCCGCCTCGGCGGACTGGGCCATCTCCACCGCCTCGTCGACCGACAGGTTCCAGGCGTGGAACACGCCCGGATCCTTCCAGTCGCGCGCGAGCAGCTCGGGTTCGGGCAGGCCGGCGAAGGGATCCTCGGCGGTGTAGCGGGCAATGTCGCAGGCCGCCGCCACCGTCTCGGCGATCGACTCGGCGGAGAAGTCGCTGGTGCTGGCGTGGCCGCGCCGCGTGCCGAAGTACACCGACACGCCCAGGCCCTTGTCGCGCGTCTGCTCGATGGTCTCCACGCGGCCGCGCCGCACGTTGACCGACAGGCCGCTGCTCTCCGAGACATCGACCGCGGCCGCCGACGCGCCGCCGCTGTGCGCGCGCTCGAGCGCCAGGGCAGCCAGGTCGTTCAGGCGGGACTGATCGTATTCGAACATCGCGGGGGATTTCCTCGTGAATCGGCCACGGCGCCCGCTCCGCCGGCGCGAGGCCGGGGCAGGCGCCGATGTCGCCAGGTGAGCCGGTTATCATAGCAGCGGCCATGAGCGCATCCAGACGACACACACGCGAGCAACCGCCTCGCGACCCGCCCCTCGACGAGCGTCCCAGCAAGTCGCAGCGCAAGCGCGACGCGCACGCGTTGCAGGCGCTCGGCGCGCAACTCACCACCCTGCGCGACGACGTGCTGGTGCGCCTGCCCATCGGTGAAGAGCTGATCGAGGCGGTGCGCATGGCGCGCGAGATCCGCAGCCACGAAGGCCGGCGGCGGCAGGTCCAGCTGATCGGCAAGCTGATGCGCGATGCCGACGGCGACGCGATCCGCGCCGCGCTGAACGACGAAGGCCGCGACCACCGCGCCGACGTGGCGGTCCTGCACGCCGCCGAGCGCTGGCGCGAACGCATCCTGGCCGACGACCGCGTGCTGGCCAACTGGTGCGCCGAATTCCCCGACACCCGCGAGGCCATCGAGCCGCTGGTGCCCCGCGCCCGCGCCGAGCTGGCCGGCGAGGGACCGGGCCGCGCCTACCGAGACCTCTTCCGCAAGCTGCGCGCCGCGCTGGAGGGCGCCGCCGAAAGGAGCAAGCCGCAATGAGCGAGAACACGATCCGCATCGGCCTGGTGTCGGTCAGCGACCGCGCCTCGCAAGGCGTCTACCAGGACCAGGGCATCCCCGGCCTGCAGGAATGGCTGGGCGAGGCGCTGACCACCCCCTGGGAGCCGGTTGTGCGGCTGATCCCCGACGAGCGCCCCACCATCGAGCACACGCTGGTCGAACTGGTCGACCACGAAGGCTGCAGCCTGGTGCTCACCACCGGCGGCACCGGCCCCGCCCCGCGCGACGTGACCCCCGACGCCACGCTCGCGGTCGCCGACCGCGAGATGCCCGGCTTCGGCGAACAGATGCGCCAGATCAGCCTGAACTTCGTGCCCACCGCGATCCTGTCGCGACAGGTGGCGGTGATCCGCGGCAAGGCGCTGATCATCAACCTGCCCGGCCAGCCGAAGTCGATCCGCGAGACGCTCGAGGGGCTGAAGGATGCCGACGGCAAGCAGAGGGTGCACGGGATCTTCG
>MEEC01000177.1 GCA_001724315.1 Lautropia sp. SCN 70-15
AGCATGTGCTGGCCAGCTTCGTCGGCATCATCACCCCTACCCTAATCGTCGGTAGTGCGCTGGGCCTCGGCGCCCATGTGCCTTATCTGGTGAGCATGGCGCTGTTCGTTTCCGGCCTCGGCACCTTCGTCCATCGGGTGGACCCGGGCCTGATCGCGCGGGTCTGCCGCGAGACGCTCGACGCCTTCGGCCCGCAGCGCTGCCTGTTCGGCAGCAATTTCCCGATCGAGAAGCTGTGGACCGGCTACGGCGAGCTGGTCGACGCCTGGCGCGACGCCGTGTCGGCGCTCGATCCGGCGGCGCAGCGTGCGATCTTCCACGACAATGCGGCGCGGCTGTACCGCCTGCCCCAAGGCTAGGCGACGCCGCGCGCTTCTCCCTGCTCCCTTCTCCCCAAAGAAATGATCGACGAACAGTCCCTCGACACGCTCTTCCGCAAGGCCCGCACCCAGAACGGCTGGCTCGACCGCCCGGTCTCCGACGCGCAGTTGCGCGCGGTCTACGACCTGCTCAAGATGGCGCCCACCTCGGCCAACAGCCAGCCGGGCCGCTTCGTGTTCCTGCGCTCGGCCGAGGCCAAGGCGCGGCTGCGCCCCGCGCTGTCGCCGGGCAACCTCGAGAAGACGATGGCCGCGCCGGTGGTGGCCATCGTGGCGCACGACACGCATTTCCACGAGCACCTGCCCAGGCTCTTCCCGCACAACCCCGACGCGGTGAACTGGTTCGCCGGCGAGGCCAATCGCGCGGCCCGCGAAACCGCCGCGTTCCGCAACGGCACGCTGCAGGGGGCCTACCTGATCCTCGCCGCGCGGGCGGTGGGGCTCGACTGCGGGCCGATGTCGGGCTTCGACAACGCCAAGGTCGACGCCGAGTTCTTCCCCGACGGCCGCTTCCGGTCGAACTTCCTGTGCAGCCTGGGCCACGGCGACCCGGCAAAGCTGTTCGCCCGCAGCCCGCGATTCGAGTTCGAGGACGCCTGCCAGCTGCTGTGACCTGCCAACTCCCGTGACGCGCGAACGGACTTTGGACTCGCCTTGATCCATCTCAATTCTCGTCGCGAACCGGCCGTCGCAAGATAGCGGCTTCCGGTCGGGGGCTTGAAAGCCGAGGTCGGTGCACCCAACTGACCGGCATCGGGCGCTGCGCCGCCGGGGCTTGAAATCTCCGGAGGCTGCCCGAATTTCACAGGCAATCGAGCACACGCAAGGAGAACCGTCATGGCCCGTCTGTCCGTATACGACCCGTTCGCCGAAGTCTTTCCGGAGCTCTTCCGCGGCCTGATGCAGCCGGTTCGCGCCCCGGGCGGCGATGCGCTGGAGATCAAGGTCGAGGTGAAGGAGTCCAACGGCGACTACACCGTCCAGGCCGAGATGCCCGGCGTGAAGAAAGAGGACATCAACGTCCAGATCGACGGCAATCGCGTCGCGATCTCGGCCGAGGTCAAGCGCGAGTCCGAACAGAAGGAAGGCGAGCGCGTGCTGCGCAGCGAGCGCTACTACGGCGCGGTGGCGCGCAGCTTCACGCTGGCCTCCGAGGTCGACGAGTCGAAGGCCACCGCGAGCTTCGAGGATGGCGTGCTCAGGCTCACGCTGCCCAAGAAGGCGGCGCCGTCGGCCAAGCGGCTGCAGATCAGCTGAGAAGCCGGGCCCGGCCGGGCCCGGGGGCAGGCCGAATGGTCGCGGCTTGATCGCGATCAGGCCTGCCCGCGCCCAGCGTGGCAGGCTGGCGCGAACCGTTGCGGAGGTTCGCGATGCAGCACGAAACCCTCAGGGTCATCCACGACGAGCACCGGGCGCTCGCCGCGCTGTTGCACTCGCTGCGGGCGCTCGCCGCGCGCGTCGCCGACGCACCCCGGCCCGCCGACTTCGAGATCCTGCGGGCCATCCTCTTCTACGTCGACGAGTTCCCCGAGCGTCGGCATCACCGCAAGGAATCCGAGCTGCTGTTTCCTCGGCTGCGCGCCCGCGCGCCGCAGGCCGGACAGGTGCTCGACAGGCTGGACACCGAGCACCTGCTCGGCGAGCGGATGATCCGCGACCTGGAGCGCGCGCTGCTGGCCTACGAGCAGCTGGGCCGCTCGCGCCGGCAGGCCTTTCTGGACGCCGCCTCGCGTTTCGCGAACTTCTACACCGCCCACATGCAGCTCGAGGAAACCGAGGTGCTGCCGCTGGCCCGCCGCGCGCTCGAGCCGGAGGACTGGCGCGAGCTCGACGCGGCCTTCGCCGAGAACCGCGATCCGCTCACCGGCCACGCGCCCGAGGACGAGTATCGGGAGCTGTTCCGGCGCATCGTCGCGCTGGCGCCTGCGCCGATCGGGGTCGGGCCGGCGAGCTGAGCCGGGGCTTGTCAGGCTGCCCGGTTCGGGCAGACCATTGGGCATGACGCACGACCCATCGAAATCGCCGATCCGGCGCCGCCGGATCGTGGCCGGCATGGGCGCAGCGGCGCTGGCGGNGCGCGGGCGGGCGCGACGGCTGCCGTGCCCTGGCGGGCGCTCGCCGCCGCGGGCGGCCAGGGCGCGCGAGGCACGCCCAGCGCCGACGCGCAGCGCATCGTCACCCCGCGCCAGAGCCTCGGGCCTTTCTATCCTGTCGACTGGTCCGGCGACGCCGACAACGACCTGGTGATCGTTCGCGGCGAGGCGGCCCGTGCGCTGGGGCAGGTGGCGCACGTGCGGGGCAGGGTGGTGGATCGTGACGGCACACCGCTCGACGGCTCGATCGTCGAGATCTGGCAGTGCGACGCCAAGGGGGTGTACCGCCATCCGCGCGACCGGGGCGGCCGCGACACCGGTTTCCAGGGGCGCGGCAGCACGCGCGCGGCGAAGGACGGCGGGTGGGCCTTCCGGACCATCCGCCCGGCGCCTTATCCCGGACGCACGCCGCACATCCACTTCTTCGTGCGCACGCCGGACGGCCGCGAGCTGGTCACC
Organism: Lautropia sp. SCN 70-15; assembly: GCA_001724315.1. GTDB lineage: Bacteria > Pseudomonadota > Gammaproteobacteria > Burkholderiales > Burkholderiaceae_E > Zeimonas. The sequence goes on from MEEC01000177.1 coordinate 2,933, forward strand.
CAGCTCTACGTGGCCGGCGACCCGGGCAACGCCGGCGACTTCCTGTTGAACTCGGTGCGCGATGCGCGCCAGCGCGAGCGCCTGATCGCCCGCTTCGACCCCGCCGACCGGATCGAGCCCGGCGCGCTGCTGGCCGAGTTCGAGATCGTGATCGGCTGAGGCAGGCCGCCCGGCCTGGCGATTCAGCCCGGCCGGCCGTCCACCCGCGGCGCGATCAGCTTGGGCGCGTAGGTGGCGAAGTACAGCGCGAAGGCTGCCGACCAGCAGACCGAAGCGGCGGTCACGAAGGCCATCCAGGGAAGGCCCTCGAACAGCACCGGCGCCACCCTGAGCACCGCCGCCAGCTGCACCAGCACGAACATCGCGGTCTCGGCGCGACCCGCCGCCAGCAGCCGCCCGGTGTGGCCGAGCGCGGTGCGGGTCATCATGCCGATGATCAGGCCGCCCATGGAGCCGATGGTCAGCGCGTGCAGGCCGGCGCTTTGCGGCAGCTTGCCCAGTGCCGCGAAGGCGAGCAGCAGCAGGCCGACCGGAATCCAGGCATAGGCGAGGTGCAGGATCCACAGCAGCGGATTGTGGCGCGTGGCCCAGGGGTTCCAGCCCGCCAGGCGCGTGGCCTGGAGCGTTGCCGCGACGGCGCAGGCTGCGGCGGTCAGGCCGGGCCCCGCGTTGCCGAGCACCAGCAGCAATGCCGCACCGGTGGCCCCGATCGCAAGCGCGTCGAGTTGTTCGTTGCGCCACTGCCGCACGCCACGCACCGCGTTGGCGGTGAACATGGGCACCACCCGGCCGGCGATCACCGACTCCAGCATCACGATCACGAAGATCGCGAAGTGGAGCGGGGTCAGCGGGTCGAAGGGAAGGCGGCCGGGCAGCGACAGGTGGAACAGCGAGTTGGCGACCAGGAAGGCCGTCAGGATCGCCAGCACGAACAGGTTGCGGGTGTTCCCGCTGCGCCAGAGCACCGAGCCGAGCGGCACCATGACCGAGAGCAGGAAGGCCGCGTCGAGCACCATGGCCACCAGCGGCGGCGCCGTGTAGTTGGCGATGCGGGCGGCCACCCACAGCAGGCAGATCGCGGCCAGCTTCCAGCCCTTGGGCGTGGGCAGACCGGTCCAGTTCTGCCCGGCGGTGAACAGGAAGCCCGCGATGACCGCGATCGCGAAACCGTAGACCATCTCGTGGCCGTGCCAGAGCATCGCGGGCAGCCAGGCGGGGCCCGGCAGAAGGCCGGCGAACTGGGCGATCCACAGCGGAACGCCCAGCGCGGCGAACAGCGCCGCCAGCAGGTAAAGTGGCCGGAAGCCCAACGCGAAGAGCGCCACGCCCTGCGGCGCATCCGGCCCAGAAGGGCGCGCGCCGGGCCGGCGAGCCTCGATTTCGGCGATGGTGATCAGCGTGGAAGAGGGGGTCATCGCTGTGAGCGGCCGCCGCGGCGGCTTGTAAGATAAATATGAAATGAATCTTATTGCCGCACCGGGTCCGGGGCAAGCGCAGACCTTTGCGCTCGCGCAGGTTCTCTGCGGATAAATCCGAAACGAAGGCGAAATCCCCACCGATGTACCGTCTCGCCGCACTCTGGGCCGCGCTGGCCGTCCCGCTCTGGAGCGCCATCGCCTGGTTCTGGCCCGACTCCGCCGCCTGGCCCGAGGCGGCCCGGTCCATCGACTGGCATGCTCGCGCCATGGTCTCCGGCTACGTGGGCGCGGTCATCGTGTCCTTCCTGGTCGCGCCGCTGCGCCGGTGGCCGGAGGACCGCAGCGCGCAGGCCTGGGCCTTGTTGATCGCCTGGCTGGCGGCGCGCGCCCTGTCGCTCTGGTCGCCGGACTGGGCCCGCTACGGGATGGCCGCCGACCTGGTCTTCTTCGGCATCGCGGCGATCGTGCTGGGCCGGCGCGCGCTGCGCGCCCCGGCGCCCAACAACCTGCTGTTCGCGGCCGCCCCCTGGGTGCTGATGCTGTCGGTCGCCGCGCCGATGCAGGTGCTCGAGATGGTGGCCATCCTGATCGCGGTGCTGGCCGGCCGGGTGATTCCGGGGCTGGTCAACACGAGGGCGCCGGGCCGGCGCGCGCAGATCCGTCCCGACCTCGAGCGGATCGCGCTCGGCGCGCTGGTCGCCGCGATCGGCCTGCGCGCGCTGATGCCGGGCTCGGCGGTGGCCGACCTCGCCGCCGCGTTCGCGGCCCTGGCCAACCTGTACCGCTGGTGGAACTGGGCGCCGCGGGTGGGCTTTCGCGCCGACCTGAGGCTGGCCACGATGCTGTTCGCCTACGCGTGGCTGCCGGTCTGGCTGCTGGTCGATGCGGCCGGCGCCTGGGCGCCCGCCGGCGCGGGCAGCCACGCGCTGGCTGCGGGGCTGGTCGGCGGGATGACCTGGGCGATGATGAATCGCACGCTGGCCGAGCCTCTGGGGCCGCCGGGCTGGCTGGAGAAGACCGGCGCCGCCGCGCTGGCGCTCGGCGTGCTCGCACGCTTCGCGATGGCCTTCGCGCCGGCGGCTGCCTGGCTTCCGCTCGCGGTCGCCGCCACGCTGGGCTGGAGCCTTGCCTTCGGGAGCCTCGCGCTGCGCGGACTGGGCGCTGCGGCACGCCAGGGGCAAGAGCGGCGACAATAGCGGTTTCTCACCAAGCTCCAGGAGACCGCGCAATGATCGTTCGCGACACGCTGTTCATCGACGGCAAGTGGGTCCGCCCGCAGGGCCAGGGTCGCCTCGAGGTGACCGACTCGAGCACCGGCAAGCCCTGGGCGAGCATCCCCGAGGGCAACGCCGACGACGCGCAGGCCGCGGTCGCGGCCGCGCGACGCGCATTCGCTGGCTGGGCCGGCATGACGCCCGCCGCCCGCGGCGAGGTGCTCGATCGCGTCGCCGCCGAGCTGAAGTCGCGTGCCGACGAACTCGCTCGCGCGATCGCCACCGAGGTCGGCATGCCGCTGAAGATGGCGTCGCGCGTGCAGGTGGCAGGCCCGGTGGCGGCCTGGTCGGCCTACGCGAAGATGGCCGGCAATTTCGAGTTCGAGCAGCGGGTCGGCAACTCGCTGGTGGTGCGCGAGCCGGTCGGCGTGGTCGGCGCGATCACGCCCTGGAACTTCCCGCTGAACCAGATCACGCTGAAGGTGGCGGCCGCGATGGCCGCCGGCTGCACGGTGGTGCTCAAGCCCTCCGAGGTGGCGCCGATCAACGCCTTCATCCTGGCCGAGGCGATCGAGGCCGCCGGCGTGCCGGCCGGCGTGTTCAACCTGGTGACCGGCCTCGGACCGGTGGTGGGCGAGGCGATCGCCGGGCATCCCGACGTCGACATGGTGTCCTTCACAGGCTCGACCCGGGCCGGGCGCCGGGTGGGCGAGCTGGCCGCCCAGGGCATCCGCAAGGTCGCGCTCGAGCTCGGCGGCAAGTCGGCCTCGGTGGTGCTCGACGACGCCGACCTCGCGCGGGCGGTCAAGGCCACGGTTGGCAACTGCTACCTGAACTCTGGCCAGACCTGCTCGGCGCACACCCGGCTGGTCGTGCCGCGCGCGAAGCTCGCCGACGCGCTGGCCATGGCCAAGGAGGCCGCCGAGCGCTTCACCGTGGGCCCGGCGCTGGCCGAGGGCTCGATGCTCGGGCCGCTGGTGTCGGCCGCGCAGAAGGAGCGGGTGCTCGGCTACATTCGCCGCGGGATCGACGAAGGGGCCACGCTGGTGACCGGCGGCGCCGAAGCGCCCGAGGTGCCGGCCGGCTACGAAGGCGGCTACTACGTGCGCCCCACCGTGTTCGCGGTCGAGGATTCGCGCGCCACGCTGGCGCAGGAGGAGATCTTCGGCCCGGTGCTCACCGTGATCCCGCACGACGGCGACGACGACGCGGTGCGCATCGCCAACGACTCGGCCTACGGCCTGGGCGGCGGTGTCTGGGCCGGCAGCGACGAGCGGGCCAGCGCGGTCGCGCGTCGCATCCGCACCGGCCAGGTCGACATCAACGGCGGCGTCTGGAATCCGGCCGCACCCTTCGGCGGCTTCAAGCAATCGGGCATCGGCCGCGAGAACGGCGTCTACGGTCTCGAGGAGTTCCTCGAGTACAAGTCGCTGCAGTACCGGCCGGCGCCGTCGGCCTGAGCCGGCGCGGGCCGCCTCACTCGCACTTCGCGCGGATGTCGGCCGGCACCGGCACCGCGCGCAGGCGCTGCGGGTCCTGCGGGTCGCGGATCACGAAGGCCCGGGTCTCGACGCTCTCGCAGATGAGGTCCTCGCCGCGCCGGATCTCGTGCCGCTGCAGGAATACCTTGTTGCGCCACTCCTGGATCGAGGTGGTGATCGTGATTCGCTGGCCGTAGGTCACTGACTTGACGAAGCGCGTGTGGTGCTCGAGCAGCGGGGTGCCGACGATGCCGTTCGTTGCCGTCATCTCGCGCCAGGGCGGCACGCCGCATTGCATGAAGAAGTGCAGCGAGGCGGCGTCCATCCACCGATGGAAGTTCGGGAAGAAGACGATGCCCGCCGGATCGCAGTGGCCGAAGCGCACGTCGATGTCCAGCGTGGAGGTCTTGGTCATGAGCGTAGTCCGGTCAGGGTCCGAGGGTTGGGAGAAAGGCCGGGATCATCGCGCCGCCCAGCGCGGCGAAGGCCACCACCGCGATCGGCGAGGCCTTCGCGTAGACGAGCAGGCCGAAGGCGGCCAGCGCCACCGCGAAATCCTCGCGCGAGTGAACCGCCGAGGTCCACACGGGATCGTAGAGCGCGGCCAGCAGGATGCCGACCACGCCGGCGTTGACGCCGGCCATGGCCGACCGGATGCCCGCGCGGCGGCGCAAGGACTCCCAGAAGGGCAGCGCGCCGACCACCAGCAGGAAGGCGGGCACGAAGATCGCGACCAGCATGGAGAGTCCGCCGAGCCAGCCGCCGATCCAGGCTGCCCCCGATCCGGCGGCCAGCCCGCCCTCGGCGCCCGGCGCCTGGGCCACCGCGCCGAGGTAGGCCGCGAAAGTGAACAGCGGACCCGGCACCGCCTGGGCCGCGCCGTAGCCGGCGGTGAAGGACTCCGCGTCCACGAAGCCGGCGGGCACGACCGCCGACTGCAGCAGCGGCAGCACCACGTGGCCGCCGCCGAAGACCAGCGCGCCCGCGCGGTAGAAGCCGTCGACCAGCGCGGCGAAGGCGGAACCCGAAACGCCCGCCCAGATGGGCAGCAGCACCAGCAGGGCCAGGAACGCGGCGATCGCGATCGCGCCGGCGCGCCCGGACACGCCGTAGCCGCGATGCTCGGCGGGGGCCGCTTCGGCAACCGCGAGGCAGCGCCAGCCGACCACGCCGGCGAGGAGGATCGCGCCGACCTGCGACAGGGCGCTCGGCAGGAGCAGCGTCAGCAGGGCCGCGCCGATCGCGATGCC
>MEEC01000178.1 GCA_001724315.1 Lautropia sp. SCN 70-15
CTCGGCCGCGCGCTTCTCCTCGGCGAGCCGCTTCTCCTCGGCGAGCCGCTTCTCCTCGGCGAGCCGCTTCTCCTCGGCCTCGCGCTTCGCCTTCTGCTCGGCCAGCCGCGCTTCCTCGGCGAGCCGCTCCTGCTCGCGCTTGCGCTCTTCCTCGCGCTTCTTCTCGAGGGCGATCTCGGGGTCGGGCTGCTCGGGCGCCTTGACCGGCGGTGGCGGCGGAGGAGGGGGCGGAGGCGGCGGCTCCGGCTTCGGCTCGGGCTGCGAGACGAGCTTGGGCTCAGGCTTGGGTTCCGGCTTCGGCTCGGCCTTGGCCACCTGCTGCGGGGGAGGCGGCACCCAGAGCTCGGCCGACACCGCCGGCGGCGGCTGGGTCTGCCAGCGGATGCCGACGAACAGCATCGCGACCAACAGCAGATGCATCGCCAGCGCGAGCGCGAACGCGCGCAGGCGGCCGCGGGGACGCGGCGGCGTGCGCGACGCGAGGCCCTCGGGGCGGCTCACCGGCTTGCGGCCCAGCTTCATTGCGATCGACCCTGCGGCGGGACCCGCATCAGTTGCCCGGCTTGACCATCAGCGCCACCCGCGCGATGTTCATCTGCTGCAGGTCGCCGAGCACCTCGATCACGCGCTCGTAGCGCACCGCGCGATCGCCGCTGATCACCACCGGCATCGCGTCGCCGTGCTCGGCCAGCAGGGCCCGCACCGAGCCCTCCAGGTCGGCCCGCGCCACCCGCCGTTCGGACGGATCGCCGGTGTTGCCGGTGCGCAGCCGCATCGTGCCGTCGGCGAAGACCTGCACCTCGATGTACTTGTCGGTCTTGGCCGTGCTGCGGCCCGCGCGCGGCAGGTCTATCGCGCCAGGGGGCACCAGCGGCGCGGTGACCATGAAGATCACCAGCAGCACCAGCATGACGTCGATGTAGGGCACGACGTTGATGTCGTTCACCATCCGGCGGGACCGGCCGCCGCGCGAGCGGGAAGCGAGTGCGGGCATCGTTACTTCGCCTGGCGTTGCAGGATGTTGGAGAACTCCTCGATGAAGCTGTCGAAGCGGCTCGACAGCCGGTCGAGGTCGTGCGCGAAGCGGTTGTAGGCCACCACCGCCGGAATCGCGGCGAACAGGCCGATCGCGGTCGCCACCAGCGCCTCGGCGATGCCCGGCGCCACTGCGGCCAAGGTGGCCTGCTGCACGTTGGCCAGCCCGCGGAAGGAGTTCATGATCCCCCAGACGGTTCCGAACAGGCCGATGTAGGGGCTGACCGAGCCGGCCGACGCGAGGAAGGCCAGGCTGGACTCGAGCGCATCCATCTCGCGCTGGAAGGTCGCGCGCATCGCGCGTCGCGAACCGTCGAGCATGGCCTGCACGTCGCCCGGCTTCTGCTGGCGGGTCTTCAGGAACTCGCTCATGCCGGCCTCGAAGATCCGGGCCATGGCGCCCCGGTCGGCCGAGTCGTGGCGCACCTGCTGGTACAGCGCGCCGAGGTCGCGGTCGTTCCAGAAGTCGTCCTCGAAGGCGTCGGTGGCCCGGCGGGCCGCGCGGATCGTGAATCCCTTGCGGAAGATGATCGTCCAGGAGCCGATCGAGATGGCCAGCAGGCCGGCCATCACCAGCTGCACCAGGACGCTGGCTTGCAGGACCAGCGACAGGATCGAGAGTTCGGAGTTCATGCGGAGTCGGGCAAGGGGTTGATGGCGGCGCCGCGCGCCAGCGCGCGTTCGGCGAGATCCTTCGGGATGGCGGTGGGCCGGCCGCTGGCCAGGTGCACGGCCGCGATGCGCAGCGTGGCGCTCACCAGCGGTTCGGTCTCGCCGGGCCGGCGCGCCTGCTGCGCCAGGGTCCAGCTCGCGCGGCGCGCTTCGGCGAGCCGCACGTCGACCAGCAACTCTTCGTCGAGCCGGGCCGGGCGCCGGTAGTCGATGCTCATGTCGCGCACGACGAAGCCCACGCCGGTTTCCGCCAGCATGCGGGAGTGCTCGACACCGAGCGCGCGCAGCCAGTCGGTGCGGGCCCGCTCGAACCAGCGCAGCCAGTTCGCGTGGTAGACGATGCCCCCGGCGTCGGTGTCCTCGTAGTAGACGCGGACTCGCAAGCTGAAGTCGGGGGCGTCCGTCGAGACATGGGCAGCGGCAGTCACAGGGCGAGATTCTACCAATCCGCGCCGGCCGGAATCCCGAGCGCGGTGCGGATCTCCTCGCGCCGAGGCAGCGGGTCGATCGCGCCGTAGCCGGTGGTGGACAGCGCGGCCGCGGCGCAGCCCGCGCGGGCCGCGGCGGCCAGCGAATCGCCGGCCAGCAGCCGGGCGACGGTCACGCCGCCGAAGCAGTCGCCGGCGCCGGTGGCGTCGACCGGCTCGACCCGCATCGCGGCCACCTCGTGGATCGCCTCGCCGTCGGAGACCATCGCGCCGCGCGCGCCGAGCTTGACCGCGACCGCGCGGGCGCCGAGATCGTGAGCGAAGGCGATCAGGCGGTGCGGATCCTCGATGCCGAACAGCATCGCGGCCTCGTCGATCGAGGGCAGGAACAGGTCGCAGGCGGCGATCGTGGCGCGGGCGATCGCGGCGGCGCGCGCCCTGGACCAGAGCCGCGGCCGGAAGTTCAGGTCGTAGCTCACCCGCGTGCCGTGGCCGCGGGCGTGGTCGATGGCCGCGAACACCGCGTCGCAGGCCTGCGGCCCGATCGCCTGCGAGATCCCCGACGCGTGCAGCCATTTCGCCGCCGCGACCCGTTCGGCGAAGGCCTCGGTGAAGCGCATCCGGCTGGCCGCCGAGCCGCTGCGGCGATAGGTGAACTCGTGGCCGGCCGGCCCGTGGCTGACGAAGTAGATGCCGGTGGGCGCCTCCGGATCGAGGGTGACCGCCGAACGGTCGACGCCCTCGCGGTCCCACAGGTCGAGGAACTGGCGGCCGAAAGCCTCGTCGCCCAGGCTGGTCAGGTAGGCGACCGAGGCGCCCGCGCGCGCCGCGGCGACCGCGAAATTGGCGGTGTCCCCGCCGAAGCCCTGGCGGTAGAGCGTCTGACCGGGAAGCTGGTTGAACTCGAAGAGCGGTTCGCCGATCGCGACGATGTCGGCCATGGTTCGTTCGGGGTTGCGGGAGATCGCGGCAGGTTTGCCGCCTGGATCGATGCCATCTATTGTGCCGGTTTCGGCGCAGGCCCCGTGCCGGCGCGTTCCCGGTTCCGGAGTCCGCCATGAATCGCCCCGATGTTCGCCATGATCCCGTCCTGTCCCCGGCCCGAAGTGCGGGGTCGGTCCAGCCGGCCGAGCCTGACGCTTCGGCGCTGCCGCTGGCCGATCGGCTTTCCTCGCCGGTGATCCCCGTCATCGTCGTGGCCGATGCCGCCGATGCGGTGCCGCTCGCCCGCGCCCTGCTGGCCGGCGGCGTGCAGGCCCTGGAGGTCACGCTCCGCACGCCGGCCGGACTCGAGGCGATCCGCCGGATCGCCGCCGAGGTGCCCGAGGCGCTGGTCGGCGCCGGCACGGTCACCCGGCCGGCCGAGATGCGCGCGGTGCGACAGGCCGGCGCGGCCTTCGCGTTCTCGCCAGGCTGGGCGCCCGAGCTGTCCGATGCGGCGCGCGACGAGGGCATCGAGTTCGTGCCCGGCGTGATGACTCCTTCGGAGGCGATGGCCGCCGCCAACCGCGGTCACCGGGCGCTGAAGCTCTTCCCGGCCTCGGTGGCGGGCGGCGTGCCGATGCTCAAGGCGATGGCCGGGCCCTTCGCCGAGCTGCGCTTCTGCCCGACCGGCGGCGTCACGCAGGAGAACATGGCCCAGTACCTGGCGCTGCCCAACGTGTTCGCGGTGGGCGGTTCCTGGCTCACGCCTGCGGATGCGATCGCCGGCCGCGACTGGCCGCGGATCACGGCGCTGGCCGAGCGGGCAGCATCTGCCAGAGGATGAAGGCGGCGGCGATCGCCGCGCCCACGGCCACCAGCGCGCGCGAGACCGCGTTGCGCCGGTAGTCGGCCCAGTCGAACTTCTCGGCCATGATCCAGGCCAGCGCGAAGCCCGAGACCAGTCCGCCCACGTGGGCCGCGTTGTCGACCACACCCGAGGTGAAGCCCAGGAACAGCGAGTAGCCGACGAACATGAACAGCGACGAGCGCATCGACGCCACCAGGGGCGCGGGCAGCTTGTCGCGCTTGAGCAGGATGGCCGCGAGCAGGGCGCCGGTGATGCCGAAGATCGCGCCCGAGGCGCCCACCGACACCGCGGTGCGGGCCGCGAAGAACAGGCTGGCCAGCGAGCCGAACAGCCCCGAGAGCAGATAGATCAGCGCGAACTGCGTGTTGCCGTAGAAGCGCTCGGCGATGCTGCCCACGTTCCACAGCGCCCACATGTTGAAGGCCAGGTGGATGATGCCGGCGTGCAGGAACATCGCGCTCAGCAGCCGCCAGGGCTCGCGCTGGGTGAGCGGCAGCAGGTTGCCGCCCCAGGCGAGCAGCTCGCCGGCCTCGGGCAGGAAGGGGCTCAGGCCCCCGGCCAGGTTGGCCAGCCAGACGAGCAGGTTCAGCGCGATCAGCGTGCCGGTCACGGTCGCGTGCGGCGTGGCCGCCTTGAGCCGGTGAAGGAAGTCCTCGATCATCGGGTTCGAGGACCGGGCCTCAGCCCGCCCCGGAATCCTCGGACCAAAGGTCGGGCCCGGCCTGGCCGGGCGCGGCCAGGCCGAGGTGGCGCCAGGCCGCGGCGCTGGCCACGCGGCCGCGCGGCGTGCGCTGCAGGTAGCCCTGCTGGATCAGGTAGGGCTCGAGCACGTCCTCGATGGTGTCGCGCTCTTCGCCGATCGCCGCGGCGAGGTTGTCCAGCCCCACCGGTCCGCCGGCGAAGCGATGCACGATGGCCTCGAGCAGCTTGCGGTCCATGAGGTCGAAGCCGGCGGCGTCGACCTCGAGCATGGCCAGCGCGGCGTCGGCGACCTTCGCGTCGATCCGCCCGCTGGCCTTGACCTCGGCGTAGTCGCGCACCCGGCGCAGCAGGCGATTGGCGATGCGCGGCGTGCCGCGCGAGCGCCGGGCGATCTCCAGCGCGCCATCCGGCGTGACCTGGGCGCCGAGCAGGTCGGCCGAGCGCGCCACGATCTTCGCGAGATCGGGCACGTCGTAGAACTCGAGCCGCGCGATGATGCCGAAGCGGTCGCGCAGCGGATTGGTGAGCATGCCGGCGCGGGTGGTCGCGCCGACCAGCGTGAAGGGCTGCAGGTCGAGCTTGATCGAGCGCGCGGCCGGGCCCTCGCCGATCATGATGTCGATCTGGTAGTCCTCGAGCGCCGGGTACAGGATCTCCTCGACGATCGGGCTGAGCCGGTGGATCTCGTCGATGAACAGGACGTCGTTCTTCTCGAGGTTGGTGAGCAGCGCGGCCAGGTCGCCCGGCTTCTCGAGCACCGGGCCCGAGGTCTGGCGCAGGCCCACGCCCATCTCGGCGGCGATGATGTGCGCCAGCGTGGTCTTTCCCAGGCCCGGCGGGCCGAACAGCAGCACGTGGTCGAGCGGCTCGCTGCGGCCGCGCGCCGCGCTGATGAAGATCTCGAGCTGCTCGCGGATGCGGGGCTGGCCCACGTATTCGGCGAGCCGCTTGGGGCGCAGCGCGCGCTCCACTGCCTCTTCGGCGGGCGTGGCCGCGGCCGGCGCGATCAGGCGGTCGTGTTCGATCATGGCTTGGCCAGGTGCCGCAGCGCCTGCCGGATGCCGTCGGAGACCGCTACATCGGCCGGCAATTGCTTGACCGCCACGGCGGCCTCGCGCTCGGAGTAGCCCAGTGCCAGCAGGGCACGCAGCACGTCGGCGCCGGAGTCGTCGACCGCGCCGCGGCC
>MEEC01000179.1 GCA_001724315.1 Lautropia sp. SCN 70-15
CTGGCCGACGCCTCGCAGTTCGCCGGCCATGCCGGCGACGCGGCCGCGCCGTCTGCCGTCCTGCTGCGCAACAACCGCCTGCACGTCGAGATCCGCATCGACCGCGGCAACCAGATCGGCAAGACCGACAAGGCCGGCGTGGCCGACGTGATGCTCGAGGCCGCGATCACCACGATCATGGACTGCGAGGACTCGGTCGCCGCGGTCGACGCCGAGGACAAGGCGCTGGCCTATCGCAACTGGCTGGGCCTGATGCGCGGCGACCTGGTCGAGACGGTGGCCAAGGGCGGCGGCAGCTTCGAGCGCAAGCTGAACGCGGACCGCGCCTACACGGCCGCGGACGGCTCGGCCCTGACGCTCAAGGGCCGCTCGCTGATGCTGGTGCGCAACGTGGGCCACCTGATGACCAACCCCGCGGTGCTCGATCGCGACGGCAGGGAGGCCTACGAGGGCCTGCTCGACGCGATGTGCACCGTGCTGATCGCGATGCACGACCTGAAGAAGACCGGCGGCGCGCGCAATTCCACGCAAGGCTCGGTCTACGTGGTCAAGCCCAAGATGCACGGCCCCGAGGAAGTCGCCTTCGCCGACGAGATCTTCACCGCGGTCGAGGCCGCGCTGGGCCTGCCGAAGAACACGGTCAAGATCGGCATCATGGACGAGGAGCGCCGCACCACCGTCAACCTGAAGGAATGCATCCGCGCGGCGAAGTCGCGGGTGGCCTTCATCAACACCGGCTTCCTGGACCGCACCGGCGACGAGATCCACACCTCGATGGAAGCCGGCGCCATGGTGCGCAAGGCCGACATGAAGGCCCAGGCCTGGATCGGCGCCTACGAGCTGGCCAACGTCGACATCGGCCTGGAGTGCGGGCTGGCCGGGAAGGCCCAGATCGGCAAGGGCATGTGGGCGATGCCCGACCTGATGGCCGCGATGCTCGAGCAGAAGATCGGCCACCCGCAGGCCGGCGCCAACTGCGCCTGGGTGCCGAGCCCGACCGCCGCCACGCTGCACGCGACCCACTACCACAAGGTCGACGTGCTGGCCCGCCAGGCCGACATCGCGAAGCACGGCCGCCGCGGCGAGCTGGACCACATCCTGATGATCCCGGTCGCGAAGGACACGAACTGGACCGCGGCCGAGATCACCGCCGAGCTCGAGAACAACGCGCAGGGCATCCTCGGCTACGTGGTGCGCTGGATCGACCAGGGCGTGGGCTGCTCCAAGGTGCCCGACATCAACAACGTGGGCCTGATGGAAGACCGCGCCACCTGCCGGATCTCCTCGCAGCACATCGCCAACTGGCTGCACCACGGCGTGGTCACGAAGGACCAGGTCATGGAGGTGATGAAGCGGATGGCCGCGGTCGTCGACAAGCAGAATGCCGGCGACCCGCTGTACCGGCCGATGGCGCCGAGCTTCGACACGGTGGCCTTCAAGGCGGCCTGCGACCTGGTGTTCGAAGGCACGACCCAGCCCTCGGGCTACACCGAGCCGATCCTGCATCGGCGCCGGCTGGAGCTGAAGGCGTCGATGGCCTGATGCTCGCAGGGCCCGCTTCGGCGGGCTCTTTTTTTTCAGTCTCGCCGTTCTTTCTTCAGACCGTCGGCCGCTGCTCGAAGCCGACGAACTCGCCGGCGACGACCTCCACGTCGATCCGCTCGACCCGGGCGGCTGGAGGACCGCGCTGCGCCCAGTCGATCAGCGCGTCGACCGCGGCCTCGGGGCCGGCAGCCACCGCCTCGACCGAGCCGTCGTGGCGATTGCGGACCCAGCCGGACACGCCGAGGCGGCGCGCCTCGTGCGCCATCGACGCTCGATAGCCGACGCCCTGCACGCGCCCCCTGATCCTGAGCTGAACGGACTTCGTCCCGGCCTTGCCCGGCGATTCCATCCGCCTGCCCGGCGCATTCATCGCGCCGCCCTCCTCCGCGATCATCGGGATCCCCCTGCCCGGATCCGCGCGAGCTTCGCCGCCAGCGAGGCGTCCGACACCGCGCCCAGGTGCGTGTCCACCAGCCTGCCTTGCGCGTCGTAGAACAGCGTGGTCGGCATGGCGCGGGAGCCGACGGCGCGCGCCAGCTCGCCGCCCGCATCCAGCAGCATGTTGTCGAGCGCGAGCTTCTGGTCGCGGAGGAAGCGCTCCACGCGCGCCGCACCTTCGGACTGGTTCACGAACACGAAGGCGATGCCGCGCTCGCGCTGCTGCGCCGCGGCCAGCACCGGCATCTCGCGCACGCAGGGCGGGCACCAGGTCGCCCAGAGGTTCACCACCATCGGCCGGCCCTGGGCCAGGGCGGCCAGCGTGGTGCTTTCGCCGGCCATCGACTGCAGCGTCGTGTCGGGCACGCCCGGCATCGACGCGCGTATCTGGTGAACGCCGACCGCGACGCCGCCCCAGGCGAGCGCGCCGGCGGTGAGCCCGGCCGCGAGCGGCACGCGCAGTTTCGGGCGCCGCCAGCCTCGCCAGGCCGCCAGCAGCAGCGCGGCCGCGACACCGGCCCAGACGTCGAAGCCGCCGTCGCGGATGTCGAGCATCGACCAGGGTTGGTCCCGGTAGGAGTCGAACCAGCGCGCCACGAAAACGATGCGCCCCACCAGCAGGCCGACCAGCAGCATGTCGGGCAGCACCGCGCCCACGCCTTCGCCGCGGGCCGCGCCGCGCCGCCGCCCGACGAGCCAGCCGACCAACAAGGCCGCGAGGAACGCGAGCGCGACCGCGAGGCGGTCGACCGACAGGCCCAGGGGGCCGAGATTCACCGAGAGCATCGACTCACCGAGAACATTGACTCACCGAGAACATTGACTCACCGAAAAAATTGACTCGTCGAGAGCATCAGGACAGCCACCGAGCGAACCAGTCGGCCGCGTGCCCCGCGGCCTGCGCCAGCGTGCCCGGCTCCTCGAAGAGGTGGGTGGCGCCGGGCACGATCACCAGTTCCTTCTCGCACGCAAGCCGGGCCAGCGCCTTGCGGTTCAGGCCGATCACCACGTCGTCGAGGCCGCCCACGATCAGCAACGTGGGCGCGCTGACCGACTCGAGCAGGCCGGGGCCCGCCAGGTCGGGCCGGCCGCCGCGCGACACCACGGCCGACACCCCGGTGCCCCGCTCGGCTGCGGCCTCGAGCGCCGCGGCCGCGCCGGTGCTCGCGCCGAAGTACCCGAGAGGGAGTCGCGCCGTGGCGGCCTGGCCTGACAACCAGTCGCTGGCCGCCTGCAGGCGCCGGGTCAGCAAGGGGATGTCGAAGCGCGCCTCGGGGTCGCGGTCCTCCTGCGGCGTCAGCAGGTCGAAGAGCAGCGTGGCGATGCCGCGGCGCTGCAGCACCTCGGCCACGAAAGCGTTTCGCGGCGACAGCCGGCTGCTGCCGCTGCCGTGCGCGAAGGCCACCACGCCACGGGGAGACGGAGGAATCGTGAGCGAGCCGGGAAGGCCGCGCTCGAGTGAGGGGACATCGATCAGGATTTCCATTGTCGCTCCCCGCGATGCCGGGTCCATGACGAGGCTTGGCTCATGCCGAGGCCTGGCTCAGGGCGACGGCCCATCGAGCCTGGACGTCCAGTCCTCGACACGTCCTTCCTCGAGGCGACGCTCGATCAGGCGCTGCCACGACGGCACCAGCGGCAGCGCGCGTGCCCGCGCAAGCAATCCGCGATCGAGACGCCTCCGGTAGAGCATCTCCATCAGCAGCGAAAGCGGCCATTCGGGATGCGGCCGTTCGACCAGCTCGATGGTGTCGCCCGCCTGCAGGCTGCCGGATTCCAGCACCCGGCAATACCAGCCGCTGCGCAGCGTGTCCTGCACGCGCCGCGCCATGTCCGGCACGCCGAAGCGGTCGTTCAGCTTCCAGCAGGGCTGGCGCGATTGCGTGACCTCGAGCAGGGTCGTGCCGACGCGGATCCGGTCGCCGATGCAGACCCCGTCCTCGGTGAGCCCGGCCGTCGACAAGTTCTCGCCGAAGGCCCCCGGCCGGTCGAGCACGCCCAACGGACCCAGCTCGGCGCGCCAGGCGGCGTAGTGCTCGCAGGCGTACAGGTGCACGGCCTTGTCGACGCCACCGTGCACCCGCGGATCGCCGTGCTCGTCGCCCCGCAGGCCCTCGGGGCCCGCGCCGACAGGTCCGGTGACGACCGACTTCGCGATCGCGCTGAAGCTGCCCGGCCGGCTGAACGGCACCGCGCGCCCGACCAGCACGGCCGAGACGCGGGGCCCCAGGCGTTCGGACGCGCTCATCGCTCAGCCGATCACGGCCGCCACGTCGAGCGGCTGGGTGATGTCCACGCCCGGCATCACCGCGTCGAGCAGTTCGCCCAGCTGCGCCGCGCTGACCGGCGCGAGCGCGCCGCCCGGATGCCGGACCGTGCCGGTGGCGAGCAGCCCGCGCCGGCGCAGCAGCTCCTTGCGCACCGCGACGCCGGGCTGCTGCTCGAACACGATCAGCGGCAGGAAGTGCGTCCAGATCCGGCGCGCGAGCGCCTTGTCGCCGCGCTGCCAGGCAGCCACGTGGGCCTGCAGGACCTCGGGAAACGCGAAGCCGGTGTTGTAGCCGCTCGAGCCCTGCTCCAGGTCGAACTGGCCGTAGAGCGCGCCCAGCCCGGTGAGCATCGGCAGCTCGCGCGACAGCGCGGCCTTCATCGCCGCGATCTTGGGCGCCGAGGGCACCGCCTCGGCCTTGATGCAGGCGATGCGCGGGTTGTCGGCCACGATCTTCGCGATCAACGGCACGCCCATGTGCACGCCGGTGGAGGCCGGATGGTCCTGCAGCACCACCGGCAGCGACACGCCTTCGCACACGCGCGAGAAGTACTCCGCCACCCGCGCATCGTTGGGCGCCGGCTCGGCCGAGGGGGTGACCATCAGCGCGTGCGCGCCGAGCTCGGCAGCCATCCGGCCCAGGTCCACCGTGGCTCGCGTGCCCGGATGAGAGATGCCGACGATCACGGTCATCCGGCTGCCGACCTCGTCGACCGCGGTGCGAATGATCGCCTCGCGCTCGCGGTCGCCCATCCGGTTGGCCTCGCCGAGCACGCCCAGCACGGTCACGCCCTGCACGCCGATGCGCGCCATGAACGCGAGCATCCGGCGCAGCGAGTCTTCGTCGAAGCTCTCGTCGCTGCGGAAAGGGGTGGCCAGGATCGGGTAGACGCCTTCGAATTCGTGCATGGTCATGTCTCGGGAACGCGGTGGCAAAAAGGGGCACGCGCCTCGCAGCGCGAAGACCGGTTATTCTGCGCCAAACGCCTCAGGTCAGGCCCGAGCGGCCCCGCCCTGCGCCAAGCCCAGCGCGCAGGCCGCGACCCAGGCTATCGCCTCGTCGGCCGTGCTCGCGGGGACCACGCCGTCGATGCGCGCGGCGCCCTCCAGCGCCACCACCGTCTTGCCGAACTGGCGGCCCAGCGCCACCTCCGAAAGGGTGCCGAAGCTGTCGCCGATCGCCACCAGGCACAGCGCCGAGCGCGCGATGATCGCGTTGCGCGCCTCGCCGATGCCGGTGGCGATCACGACGCTCGCCCAGGGATTGGCGTGGCCCGGGTCGGCGTCGGGCAGCAGGCCGATCGCCGTGCCGCCGTGCGCCGCCGCGCCCTTGCAGGCGGCTTCCATGATGCCCGAGCGGCCGCCGCAGATCAGCGCGAAGCCTGCCTGGGCGAGCGCGCCGCCGACCGCCTCGGCGACCGCGTATTGCGCCGGCGACGGGTCGCGCGGCCCGATGACGCCGACCGGCACGCGAACCGGGTGCCCGCTCTCGCGTTGCAGCCAGTGCGCCGCCGACACGAGATCGATTGGCGTGCCCGGCCCGGACGATCT
>MEEC01000180.1 GCA_001724315.1 Lautropia sp. SCN 70-15
AGCGATGCGCGCGGGTCCGGGTGACCCCGATCCGCGCGTTGCGATCCGCCGTCCAGCGCGGCATCAGCGCCGCCAGCGCGGTGGGCTGCACACCCAGCTCGGGCGCCATCGGGCCCGAAGCTACGTTGTCGATCGACATCGAGTCGTAGTTGTCGCAGGACATCAGCGTGGGCCCGGGCGCGAACTCGAGGAACAGGGCCTGGGCGCGTCCCAGGAAATCGTTCAGGCCGATCACCGGGCGCTGCACGCCGGCCAGTCCACCAGCGAGCTTCACCAGCTCGCGCAGCGTGTACACGTCCGGGCCCGCGAGCTCGTAGCAGCGGCCCAGGGTGGCAGGCTCGTCGAGCGCGTTGGCGAAGGCCCGCGCGACGTCGCCCACGAAGACCGGCTGGAACTTCGCGTCGGCCCGGCCGACCGCCATGATCGGCAGCCACTTCTGCAGCCCGGCGAACAGGTTCAGGAAGCGGTCGTCGGGCCCGAACACCACGGAGGGCCGCATGAGGGTCCAGCCGTTCAGGCCGCTCTCGCGGACCGCGCGTTCGCCGGCAGCCTTGGAGCGCAGGTACATCGACGGGGCGGTTTCCTCTCCGCCCTCGGTCACGCCGAGCGCCGACATGTGCAGCAGGCGGTTGACGCCGGCGGCGACGCATGCGGCGGCGACCCGCCTCGGAAGCTGGACGTGGGCCCGGTCGAAGCCGGGTCCCCAGGGCTTGCCGCGGCGGTCGTGCAGCATGCCGACCAGGTTGACCACCGCGTCGGCCTTGGCGGTCAGCGTGGCGAGATCGTGGTCGCGGTGCACGTCGGCCTCGACCACCTCCACGGTGGGCAGCGAGAGCAGGCGGCGGGCCGCCATCCGGTTGCGAGTGGGCACCACGACCCGCTTGCCGCGGGCCGCCAGCTCGGCCACCAGGTGGCCGCCGATGAAGCCCGATCCGCCGATCACCAGCACCCGCGAATGACGCATGTCGGAATCCTCAGGAGGCGCGATAGAGAGAGTTTCGAGGGGAACGGCTTCCAGGGGAAGCCTCGCGTCGCGGGCCGGTCAGGGCACCTCGCTCTGCGTGGCCGGCTGTGGCGCGATCGTGCCCAGCCTGGCCTTGAGCGACTGCGGCTGGCCGCTGAACAGCTCGGCGTAGATTACCGCGTTGGACAGCACCTTCTTCACGTAGTCGCGCGTTTCCGAGAACGGGATGATCTCCGCGAAGATGGCGCCCTCGACCGGGGCAGGCAGCGTGGCGCGCCAGCTGAGCGGCCGGCGCGGCCCGGCGTTGTAGGCGGCCGATGCGAGCACCGGCGAGCCGTCGAGCTTGTCGAGCACGGTGCGCAGGTAATAGGTGCCGAACTGCAGGTTGGTCTGCAGCTCGTTGAGCTGCGACACCTGGAAGCGGTCGACGCCGAGCTTGCCCGCGATCCAGCGGCCGGTGGCCGGCATGATCTGCATCAGCCCCTGCGCGCCGGCCGAGGAACGCGCGTCCATGATGAAGCGCGACTCCTGGCGGATCAGGCCGTAGATCCAGGCCGGGTCGAGCTCGCGCTCGGCGGCGACCGGCTTGAGCTCGTCGATGAAGGGCGTGACGAAGCGCAGCGAGAAATCGTGCTCGGCGCGGGTGAGATCGGCGGTGTTCACGCAGCGGTCGAGCACCCGCTGCCGGCAGGCGAATTCCGCGGCGGCCAGCAGCTGCCGGTCGTTCATGCTGCGCAGCTGGTAGTTCCACTCGCGATTGCCTTCGAGCCGCAGGCCGATCTCGTAGAAGCGCAGCGCGCGGGCGAAGCCGGGATTGGCGGCTGCCGCGGCGATCTCGGCCTCGCTGGCGCGCTGCGCGCGCGGCGGCGTGCGGACGAGCTCGCCGAGCTCCTCGGCGGCGAGCTGGCCGTAGAAGTGAAAGCCGCCGGCCACCTTGCTCAACCGCTCGCGGCCGCCTTCGCCGTCGCCGGCGGCGAGCAGCGCGCGGCCTTCCCAGTAGGCCCAGGCCGGATCGTTCCGGCCTTCCTCGCTCATCCGCGCGACGATCGCGCGCAGCGTGGGCCACTGCTGCTCGCGCAGCGCGGCGCGGGCCATCCAGGCCAGGGTCTCGTCGCCCACCCGCGCGTCGAGCGCGCGGCGCGTCCACTCGAAGGACTCGGGCGCGAGCCGGCGCATGCCGGCGGCCGCCACCTGCGACCAGGCGAAGGCGAGGTCCGGGCCCTTCAGCCCGGCGCGGCCGTCCTCGAGCCAGCGGGCCGCCTCCTGGGGGTTGCTGCGGGCGTAGCGGGCGATCGCGATCAGCGTGTCCTCGCGCCCGGAGGACTTGGCCAGCGCCGCGAGCGGGCGGGACCAGGCGTTGCCGATCGCATCGGCGTCGAGGCCGAGCAGCGTGGCGGTGCGCTCGACGCTGTCCCGCGAGTCGACCTCGAGCGCCGCCATCATGCGCTGGCGCACCCGCTCGCGGTCGATGCGGCCGGTCTCGTGCATCGCCTCGAGCAGGTCGCCGCAGCCGTCGCGCAGATGGCGGGGCTCATCGATCGCGGCGAGCGCGCCGTCGACGGACAGCTTGCGTTCCACGCGGCCCAGCCAGTGATAGCAGTGGACCTGGTCGTCGTCGCGCAGCACCCAGGCGGCGTATTCGGCGTCGAACGGTTCCCAGTTGCGGCGCTTGCCCAGGTCCATCAGCCAGTCGCGGCGCATCAGGTCGGCCACGACGGTGCCTTCGTGCTCGGCCAGGAAGCGGCGCGCCTGCCGGTCGGCCGCGCTGGTGCTGGGCACCGGCGAGGCCTCCTGCCTGCGCAGGTCCATCCGCAGGCGCCAGAAGTCGATGTACTTGGCGAGCAGGTGATCGGGTTCGACCAGGCGTGCCGCGGCCTCGAAGCGGGTCGCGTCGTTGCGCACGAAGGCGCGGCGCGCTTCGGCGATCGCCTCGTCGGCGCTCAGCGCGAGGGGCGCCTCGGCGGGCTTCTTCGCAGGGGATTTCGCCAGCCCCGGAACCTGGGCGGCGGCGAGGAGGAGGGCGATCGTGCCTACAATCGCAAGCTGCGCGATCCGGTGTTTCATCGCCTTGTACGGGTACGACTGATCGGGACAACTGACTTGCGATCGAGGATAACACGGGGGGGCGACGCTCCGGAGCCATCGGGCGGCGGCCGGAGCCGGCTGCGCAGCGCCTTGCTGACCGCGCGCAAGACGATCCCCGATGCGCAGCGCCGCGAGCTCGACGCCGCGATCGCGCGGCGCCTGCTCGACTGGCTCGATGCCGACGGCTGGGCCCCCGGAGTGATCGGTCTGTGGTGGCCGCTGGCCGGCGAACCCGATCCGCGCGGCATCTTCGACGAGCTGGTTGCGCGCGGCTGGACGATCGCGCTGCCGCGGGTCGTGGCGCGCGACCGGCCGCTGGCCTTCGGGCGTTGGCGGCCGGGCATCGCAATGGCCGAGCAGGCGCACCGGGTCATGGTGCCCGAGCCCTTCGAGCCGGTGCGGCCGGCGCTGGTCGTGGCGCCCTGCGTGGGCTTCGATCCGTCCGGATGGCGGCTGGGCTATGGCGGCGGCTACTACGACCGCACGCTCGCCGCGCTGGACGTGCCCGCGGCGGGCGCGGCCTACGACTGCTGCGAGGTGGCGCTGGAGCCCGAATCCCATGACCGGCGCCTGCAGGTCATCGTCACCGAATCGAGGCTGCTTCGCTGCGGCTGAGCAGGCTGGCCTCGTCGTGGCGGCGGCACCAGTCGGCGACCGCCTGCGCGGGCAGCGCCGGCGAGAAACTGAAACCTTGCGCGCGGTCGCAGCCGGCCGCGGCGAGCATCGCCGCCACGCGCGGCGACTCGACCGCCTCGGCCAGCACGCGCAGGCCGTAGGCGTGCGCCAGGCCGATCAGCGCGCCCACGGTGCGGCTCGGGGTGTTCCGTTCGGAGGACTCGAGCTCGCGCACGAAACTGCGGTCGATCTTCAGCTCGTCGAGCGGGAGCTTGCCGAACCAGGCGATCGACGAATAGCCGGTGCCGAAATCGTCGAGCGACAGCCGGCAGCCCAGTGCGCGCAGCTGCCCCATGAACTCGATGGCGGGCTGCTCGTTCTGGGCGATCGCCGACTCGGTGAACTCGAGCGTGAGGCGCTCGCCGGGCACGCCCCAGGTGGCCAGCGCATGCGAGACCAGCATCGGGAAGGCCGCGTCGGTCAGCACGGTGGGCGACAGGTTGACCGACACCGACAGGTCGAGCCCCTGGCCGGCCCAGCGCTTCTGGTTGCGCAGCGCATTGTTGAGCACGAACTGGGTGAGCGCGCCCATCATGCCGCGCTCCTCGCAGACCGAGGCGATCAGCGCGGGATTCACCGCGCTGCCGTCGGCGCGGTTCCAGCGGATCAGCGATTCCAGCGCCACGCAGCGCCCGCTCGCCAGGTCGATCTGCGGCTGGAAGTGCACGTCGAGCTGGTTGGCGTGCAACGCGGCGCGCAGGTCGCGCTCGAGCTCGTCGCGCCGGATCAGCGCCGCGTCGTCGTCGAGCCGCGAGATCAGCAGCTGGTTCTCCTGGGTGCGCGCCCTTGCGCAGGCCTGCGAGGCGGCGGCGACCATGCTCATCGGATCGGCGAGCGTGCGCATCGTGGTCCACGCGCCGCCGATCACCGGGCGCAGCTGGACCACGGCCGGGCTCCCGTCGGCGCGCTGCGCGCGGATCGGACGCTGCAGCGTGTCGTGCAGCGTCCGCCCGGCGAGCTCGGCCAGCGATTCGTCGGCCAGGTTGCCCAGCATCAGCCACAGCTCGTCGTTGGCCACGAAGGCGTAGCGGTCGGCGGGCCCCAGCATCGACTGCACGCGGCGCGCGACTTCGGCGAGCACGTACTGGTTCGATGCGTCCTGCGCGAGGGCGGCGAGGCGATCCGAACGATTCAGCGCCACCACGAGCAGCGCGGTCCGTCCGGACGAGCGCGCGCCGCAGCGCGCGGCGAGCATCTCCAGCAGTGTCGCCGGCGCGATCCGCGGCGACTCGCGCTTGCGCCCCGGGGCGTCGCCGGCGCCGTCGCGCGGCGCGTCGCTGCGATCAGACGACATCGCGGCCCGGCATGAAAGCCGCCAGGTCGATGCGGCCCAGGTCGAAGGCGCTGGCGGGCAGCCCGCGCGCCACGCGCAAGGCGTCCGGCGGGCTGCCGCGGTGAAGCGAAGGCAGCTCCCTGAGCGCGGGTGCGCCCAGCGGTTCGCGCGCCGCATCGGAGACCGCGAGGACCCGCGGCTCGAGCCGGCGGATCCGGTTGTGGCCGATGACCACGGCGATCTCGCCGCTCGACAGCTCGACGATGCTGCCGACGGGGAAGATCCCGATCGCCTGCACGAACTGCTCGACCAGCGCCTCGTCGAAGGAGTTGCCGGCCCACTCGTACAGGCTCATCATCGCCTCCTGAGGCGCCAGCGCCTCGGCGTAGGGACGCGGCGAGACCAGCGCGGCGAAGCTGTCGGCGATCGCGGCCAGCCGTCCCCAGAAGCTGATCTCCTCGCCCTGCAGCCCCTTGGGGTAGCCGGAGCCGTCGAGACGCTCGTGGTGCTGGGCGATGCCGGCCCTGACCTCGGCGGCCAGCGGGCCGCTTCGCTCCACCGCCTCGAGGCCGAGCCGCACGTGCTCCTTCACGATCGTGTGCTCGCTCGCCGACAGCATGCCCGGCTTCTCGAGCAGGGCGCGGGGCAGGCGGGCCTTGCCCGTGTCGGCGAGCAGGCCGATCGTGGCGAGCGCGCGCAGGGTTTCGCGATCCAGGCCGATCGAGCGGCCCACGGCAAGCAGGTGCAGGGCCACCGTCAGCGCGTGGCGGGTGTCGCGGCTCGCGGCGCCGCC
>MEEC01000181.1 GCA_001724315.1 Lautropia sp. SCN 70-15
GGCGCCGGGCGCAGGAACCGGCGCGGCGCCGGACACGGGAGCCGCCTCGGCGCCGGGCGCCGGCTCGGCCTGCATCGTGAGCCGCTCGACCGGCGGCTCGACGGGTGCCGGCGCGGGAAGCGGCGCGGCCCCGACCGGCTGCGCCGGCGCCTCGCCGAACTCCGTGATCAGCTCGACCTCGACCTGGGCGCTGCCCGCCTCGATGTAACCGAGCTTGGCTGCCGCGGTGTACGAGAGATCGATCAGCCGGTCGTTCAGGAAGGGGCCGCGATCGTTGACCCGCACCACCACGCTGCGCCCGTTGCGCAGGTTGGTGACCCGCGCGTAGCTCGGGATCGGCAACGTGGGGTGCGCGGCGGTCATCGCGTACATGTCGTAGCGCTCGCCGCTCGAGGTGGGGTTTCCGTGGTAGCGCCGGCCGTACCAGGTCGCCACGCCGCGGGCCTTGTAGGGCTCCAGCCGGGCCATCGGGCGGTACTCGCGGCCGAACACCACGTAGGGCCGCGCGGTGCGCGGCAGCAGCGGCTCCGCGCGCGGCACCGCGTCGGGAATCGCTGCCAGGTCGGGCGGCGGCTCGCAGCCGGGGCCGTCGTCGAGGTAGTAGCCCCCGCCACGCCGGGCGCAGCTCGCAGCGGCGACACCGGACGCGCCGCCCGCGCTGGCGTCCGGACCGCCGCGCGCGCTGCCGGCCGGCCCGCGCGGGCCGGCGCAGGCGCCCAGCAGGAGGCTGACCGCGAGCGCCGCCAGCAGTGCCGGGCGCCCGATGAATGGAAGTCGGTTCATGCTGATTCTCCCCGCGGTTCCGCGGTTTCCGGCCGGCCGTCGATCGCCGCGTCGAGCCGCTCCCTGAACGCCGCCA
Organism: Lautropia sp. SCN 70-15; assembly: GCA_001724315.1. Classification (GTDB taxonomy): domain Bacteria; phylum Pseudomonadota; class Gammaproteobacteria; order Burkholderiales; family Burkholderiaceae_E; genus Zeimonas. The sequence goes on from MEEC01000181.1 coordinate 860, forward strand.
GGTAGTCCAGGCCCTCGATCGCGCGGCTGCCGTACCACGAGGTCATTTCCCCGTCGATCGTCAGGCAGGCAGGCCCGGGGCGCGCGCCGGTCTGCACGCCGGTCTGCGCGTCGTTCGCGCTCGCCAGTGCCCCGGCCAGCTCCCGAGCGTGCCGCTCGCCGAAGCGATAAGGCTCCGAGGACAGCAGCACCGCGGCGGCGCCGCTGTCGCGGATCCAGTCGAGGTCGACGACCGGGTAACGCGCCTCGCCCGGCGGCGACAAGGCGACCAGGCCGGCCTCGGCCAGCATGCGCGCGACGAAGGTATCGGGACCCACGGTCATCCAGGGGTCCTTCCAGATCAGGTAGACGACCGGCACCGGCGCGAAGCGCCGCGCGCGCAGGCCGGCCAGCGCGCTGGCGAAGCGGTCGGCCAGCACCGCCGCCTGGGGCCGCCGGTCGAACAGCGCGCCGAAGCGGCCGATCAGCGCGAGGTTGTCCTCGACGCCGATCGGATGCGTGACCACCACCTCGGGCACGAAGCGCGAGAGCACCTCGACCGTCGGTTTCTCGTTCTCGTCGACGTTCACCACCAGGTGGCTGGGCGCGAGCGCGCGCACCCGCTCGATGTCGACGTCCTTGGTCCCGCCCACCTTGGGCACCTCGCGCAGCGCCTCGCGCGGATGAATGCAGAAGCCGGTGCGGCCGACCAGCGCATCGCGCAGGCCCAGGCTGCAGAGCAGCTCGGTGAGGCTGGGCACCAGCGAGACGATCCGGGCTTCCATCGCCGCCGCCCTTCAGTCCGATGCGCCCACGCGCGCCTTGCGCGGCGCCCGGGCGAACAGCCGGTCGAAGACCGGGTTGGGCAATCCGCGCAGCAGCCCCGCCACGATGCGCATCTGCCAGGGGATCACGACGAAGCCGCGGCCCGCCTCGATCGCCCGCACCGCCTTGCGCGCGAACACGTCGGCGTCGGTCAGGAAGGGCATCGGGTAACGGTTGCCCGCCGTCATCGGCGTGCGGATGTAGCCGGGCGCGATCGTGATCGCGCGCAGGCCGCTGCCGCGCAGCTCGACCCGCAGGCTCTCCATGTAGGAGATCGCCGCCGCCTTCGACGCGCTGTAGGCGCTTGCGCCCGGCAGGCCGCGAATGCCGGCAACGCTGGCGATGCCGACCAGCGCGCCGCTGCCGCGCGCGCGCATCGGCGCGATGAAGGGCGCGAAGGTGTCGGGCAGCGCGATCAGGTTGGTCTGCACGATGCGCCGGAAGACCTCGGCATCGGCCGGCTCGCCGGTGAGGGTGCCCGCGCTGATGCCTGCGTTGGCCACGACCACGTCGGGCGCGCCGGCCTCGGCCATGAAGCGCGCCGCTGCATCGGCGAGCGCCCGGGAGTCGGTCACGTCCGCGGCCAGCGCGACGGTCGACGCGCGCCCGCCCGAGGCCTGCGCGACGGCCTCGGCCACCTCGGCCAGCGCCGACTCGCGGCGGCCCAGCAGGCCCAGGCGCACTGCCGGGTGCCTGCGCGCGTACGCCACCGCGAGCGCCGCCCCGAGTCCGCTCGAGGCTCCGGTCACGAAGACCGCGGGCGCGCTGCCGGCGGCGCTCATCGCATCACTTGCGCGCCTTGCGCTCGAGCTCGATCAGGTAGTCGAGGACCGCGAGCGCGGCGCCGTTGGAGCCGGCCATGCTCGGCGCGGTGTAGTACTTGCCGTTGACCGCCATGGCCGGCACGCCATCGACCCCGTAGGCGTCGACGACCTGCGCGGCGCGGCGCATCTTCGTGCGCACCGAGAAGGACTTGTAGGTGTCGCGGAACTGGTTGCCGTCGATGCCGTGCTTGCCCAGCATGGCCACCATCTTGTCGACCGTGTCGAGCCGGTCGCGGTCCACGTGGATGGCGCGGAAGATCGCGTCGTTGACCTCGGCGGCCTTGCCCATCGACTCGAGCGTGAAGAAGAGCTGCTGGTGGTTGCGGTCGCCGAAGGGCACGTGGATCTTGCGGAAGACCACGTCGTCGGGCAGTTTCGCGGCCCACTGCTTGAGCAGCGGCTCGAGCGTGTTGCAGTGGGGGCAGCCGTACCAGAAGAACTCGATCACCTCGATCTTGCCGGCCGGCACGTCGGTGGGCTGGACCGGGCGCACCGGGCGGAAGTCCTTGCCCTCGCGGGGCGCCTGGGCAAGGGCGCCGAGCGGCAGCGCGGCCAGCGCCGCGCCGGTGGCGAGCATCATCGAGCGTCGGGTGTCATCGATCATCGCATTCTTCCTGTAGTGAGGATCCTGGCGCCGGGGTTCAGCGCTGGCGGATCACCGAGGCCTCGATCCCGCCGTCGATCAGGCGGGCGCGGGCGCGGGCCGCATCCTCTTGTTTCGCGAACGGGCCGATCCTGACACGGTACATCGGCTGGCCGTTGACGTCGGCCGGCACGACCCGCGCCTCGAAACCGAGCAGCGCCAGCCTGGCCTTCATGCCCTCGGCGTCGTCGGACGAACGGAAAGCCCCCGCCTGCAGCAGGAAACCCTCGGCCACCGGAGCCGGCTGTTGCGCCGCCGGAGCCCCGGGAGCGGCCGGCGCGCCGGCCGCGGGCGCCTGGGGCGCGGGCTGCGGCGGCTGGGCGACCGCAGGCGCCGCGCCATCGCCTTCCCGCGTGCGCGCGCCGAGCGGGGCATTCGGGTCGGGCAGGGCCTCGCCGTTGCGCGGCGCGGTCACGCTCTCGGGCGCCCGGTGCGCCTTCTTGACGAAGGGCACCGGGGCGCGCGTCACGAACAGCGCGACCACCACCGCGATCCCAAGGCCCAGCACCAGCCCCGCGAGAAAACCGAACAGCGTTCCGCCAAGCTGGCCACGCTGCTTTCGGGTCTTCGCCATCACATCCTCTCGGGGGCCGACACGCCGATCAGCGCCAGCCCGTTGCGCAGCACCTGACGCGCGGCCAGCACCAGGGCCAGGCGCGCGTTCCTGAGCGCCTCGTCGTCGACGAGGAACCTCTCGGCATTATAGTAAGAGTGAACTTCGGCCGCTAAATCCTTGAGATAGAACGCAATTGCGTGCGGCGCGAGATCGTCGACCGCTTCGGCAACCCGCTCCGGGAACTCGGCCAGCCGGGCGATCAGGGCGAACTCCCGCGGCGCGGCCAGCGACGACAGGTCGATTCGTCCGGCCGCGACCGACGCCGCCAGCGCGTCCGCGTCGCCGCCCCACTGCGCCAGCACCGAGCACAGCCGGGCGTGCGCGTACTGCACGTAGTACACCGGATTCTCGTCGCTGCGCGACAGGGCGAGGTCCACGTCGAACACGAACTCGCTGTCGGCCTTGCGCGAGATCAGGAAGAAGCGGACCGCGTCGCGGCCGCGCTGCTCGTCGCTGCCGGTGACCTGCCCGGCCTCGTCGCGCTGCTCGCCGCTCCAGGTGATCAGGTCGCGCAGGGTCACGTAGGAGCCGGCCCGCTTGGAGATCTTGACCTCCTCGCCGCCGCGCATCACGGTGACCATCTTGTGCAGCACGTAGTCCGGATAGCCCGCCGGAATGCCCACGCCCAGCGCCTGCAGGCCGGCGCGCACCCGCGCGATCGTGCCGTGGTGGTCCGAGCCCTGGATGTTGATCGCGCGCTGGAATCCGCGCTCCCACTTGGTGACGTGATAGGCGACGTCGGGCACGAAATAGGTGTAGCCGCCCTCGGACTTGCGCATCACGCGGTCCTTGTCGTCGCCGTAGTCGGTGGTGCGCAGCCACAGCGCGCCGCCGTCCTCGTAGGTCTTGCCGGCGGCGACCAGCGCGTCGACCGCCTGCTGCACGCGGCCGTCGGCGTACAGCGAGGACTCCAGGTAGTAGTTGTCGAAGCGCACGCCGAAGGCGCGCAGGTCCAGGTCCTGCTCGCGCCGCAGGCAGGCGACCGCGAAGCGGCGGATCGCCTCCAGGTCCTCCGGATCACCGGCGCCGGTCACCTCGGGCACCCGCTCGGCCGACACCGTGGCCCGCGCCAGGTAGTCGTTCGCGATGTCGACGATGTAGTCGCCGCGATAGCCGTCGGCCGGGAAGGACGGGTCCTCGGGCGTCAGGCCGCGCGCGCGCGCCTGCACCGAGCGCGCCAGGTTGTCGATCTGCGCGCCGGCATCGTTGTAGTAGAACTCGCGGGTCACCGCCCAGCCGTCGGCCTCGAGCAGCGCCGACAGCGCATCGCCCAGCGCGCCCTGCCGGCCGTGGCCCACGTGCAGCGGCCCGGTCGGGTTGGCCGACACGAACTCCACGATCACCTGGCGGCCCGCGCCGCGCGTGCCGCGGCCGAAGGCCCCGCCATCGGCCAGCACCTGCGGGACCGCGGCGCGCCTGGCGTCGTCGCGCAGGCGGATGTTGATGAACCCGGGCCCGGCGATCTCCAGCGCCTCGATCATCGCGGCCTGCGTGTGCGGCGGCGCGATCGCGTCGCCGTCGGTCGAGCAGTCGCGGTCGAGCTCGCGGACCCGCTCGGCCAGCTGCTCGGCGATCTTGCGCGGCGGGGCCTTCAGCGGCTTTGCCAGCTGCATCGCCAGGTTGCAGGCAAGGTCGCCGTGGGCAGCCTGCTTGGGCCGCTCCAGCGTGACCTCGACGGCGACCTGGGCCGGTTCGACGCCGGCCCGCGCGGCCAGCTCGCTCGCGGCCTGCGCGAAGAGCGCGGCCAGGCGTGATTTCTGTTCCTTCAGCATGGGGCGCGATTGTACTTGGCCGCGCCCGCAGGCGTTCAGCCGATCGCGCCGGCCGAACCGACCTTCGCCCGCAGCAGATGCTTCTGGATCTTCCCGGTCGAGGTCTTGGGCACCTCGCCGAAGCGCACCTCGCGCGGGCACTTGAAGCCGGCCAGGTGCTTGCGGCAGTGGGCCAGCAGCTCGTCGGCCAGCGCCTTCTCGGCCTCGGGCGTGGCCGGCACCCG
>MEEC01000182.1 GCA_001724315.1 Lautropia sp. SCN 70-15
CCTGTTCGGCGGCGCCGGCGTCGGCAAGACCGTCAACATGATGGAGCTGATCAACAACATCGCGAAGAGCTACGGCGGCTACTCGGTGTTCGCCGGCGTCGGCGAGCGCACTCGCGAGGGCAACGACTTCTACCACGAGATGGAAGAGTCGAAGGTTCTCGACAAGGTCGCGATGGTCTTCGGCCAGATGAACGAGCCTCCGGGCAACCGCCTGCGCGTCGCGCTGACCGGCCTGTCGATGGCCGAGAAGTTCCGCGACGAGGGCCGCGACATCCTGTTCTTCATCGACAACATCTACCGCTACACGCTGGCCGGTACCGAGGTCTCGGCGCTGCTGGGCCGGATGCCGTCGGCAGTGGGTTACCAGCCCACGCTGGCCGAGGAGATGGGCCGCCTGCAGGAGCGGATCACGTCGACCAAGACCGGCTCGATCACCTCGATCCAGGCCGTGTACGTTCCCGCGGACGACCTGACCGACCCGTCGCCGGCCACCACCTTCGGCCACCTCGACGCCACGGTCGTGCTGTCGCGCGACATCGCCGCGCTGGGCATCTACCCGGCGGTCGACCCGCTCGACTCCACGTCGCGCCAGCTCGACCCGCACATCATCGGCGAAGAGCACTACAACACGACCCGCAAGGTCCAGGCCACGCTGCAGCGCTATAAAGAGCTGCGCGACATCATCGCCATTCTCGGCATGGACGAGCTCTCGCCCGAGGACAAGCTGGCGGTGGCCCGCGCGCGGAAGATCCAGCGCTTCCTGTCGCAGCCGTTCAACGTGGCGGAAGTCTTCACCGGCTCGCCCGGCAAGATCGTCGCGCTGAAGGACACGATCCGCGGCTTCCAGATGATCGTCAACGGCGAGTGCGACGCGCTGCCCGAGCAGGCCTTCTACATGGTCGGCACGATCGAAGAGGCCTTCGAGAAGGCGAAGACGCTCCAGTAAGGAGGCGCCCCATGAGCACCATTCACGTCGACGTCGTCAGCGCGGAAGCCTCGATCTTCGAGGGCAAGGCCGAGTTCGTGGTCCTGCCGGGCGAGGCGGGCGAGCTGGGGATCTATCCGCAGCACACGCCGCTGATCACCCGCATCCGCCCGGGCGCGGTGCGCATCAAGGTGCCGGGCCAGGCCGACGAGGAGTTCGTCTTCGTGGCCGGCGGCATCCTCGAGGTGCAGCCGAACCGGGTCACCGTGCTGGCCGACACCGCGATCCGCGGCCACGACCTCGACGAGGCCAAGGCCGAGGAAGCCCGCAAGGCGGCCGAAGAGGCGCTGGCCAACAAGACCGGCGACATCGACTACGCGAAGGCCCAGGCCGAGCTGGCCGCCGCCATCGCGCAGATCGCCGCACTGCGCAAGTTCCGCAGCAAGAAGTAAGCCCGCGCGCCGGGCCTGCCCGGCGCCGCGCCGCTCCGCAAGGGCCCGCCATCGCGCGGGCTTCTTGCTTTCTTGCGCGCCACCGTTTTCATTCCCGGTCGTCTGCGCGACCGGTATCATCGAGATCATGCAAAGCAAACCCAACATCGTCGTTTCCTCGCTCGACCTGGATCGGCTCGAAGCCCTGCTCGCCGCCACGCCCGAGCGCGGGTTCCCGGGCAAGGCGGCCTTGCAGGCCGAGCTCGACCGCGCGGACGTGCGCGAACCCAAGGACATGCCGCCCGACGTGGTCACGATGAACTCCACGGTCCGCTTCCAGCTGCAGGACAGCGGCGAGAGCTTCGTGCAGACGCTGGTCTACCCGAAAGACGTCGACGGCAGCGGCGAGCGCATCTCGATCCTGGCCCCGGTCGGCAGCGCGCTGCTCGGCCTCAAGGTGGGCGATACCATCGAGTGGCCGGGCCCGGGCGGCAAGCCGATCGCGGTGCGGATCGTCGAAATCGTCTACCAGCCGGAGCGCGCCGGCGAGCTGCACCGCTGACCGGCTCGGCGACGACGCCCGGGCTGCCGGACGCGCGCCCGCGGTCTCTTCCACCTTACCTTCCGCACAGGAGCACACACGATGTCAAACGAGGGTTATCACGAGCCGGTGAGCGAGCTCAGCGACGAGACCCGCGACATGCACCGGGCGATCGTCTCGCTGATGGAAGAGCTCGAGGCGGTGGACTGGTACAACCAGCGGGTCGACGCCTGCAAGGACCCGGAGCTCAAGAAGATCCTCGAGCACAACCGAGACGAGGAAAAGGAGCATGCGGCCATGGTGCTCGAGTGGATCCGCCGTCGCGACAAGGTCATGGACAAGGAGTTGAAGGACTACCTCTTCACCACGAAGAGCTTCCTCGACGACACGCACCACGATCACTGACGCGCCGAAGGCGCCTTGTACGTCTTCACCCCGGCGGACTGGGCCGCGCTCGCCTTCTGGCTGTGCGCGTGGCTCGGTTACGGCTTTTACGCCGAGCGGGTCGGCGACCGCAAGCCCAACCTGATGGCCTCGGTCGCCGCCTTCAGGCGCGTCTGGATGCGCGAGGCCTACTACCGCGACCCGCGCATCACCGACGTCGGCCTGATCGGCAACCTGATGCAGAGCGCGACCTTCTTCTCGTCGACCACGCTGCTGGTCCTCGGCGCCACGCTGGCCGTCCTGGGCACCGTCGAGCGCGGCGCGGAGGTGGTCGAGGTGATGCGCAATCTTCCCTTCGCCCAGCGCCTCACGCAGGAGATGCTCGAGTCCAAGCTGCTGGTGCTGATCTTCGTCTTCGTCTACGCGTTCTTTCGCTTCACCTGGTCGCTGCGCCAGTTCAACCTGGTCAACATCATGGTGGGCGCCTTCCCGGCGCGCCGCGAGGACCAGCTTCCCGACGACCCGCTGATCGTTACCGCCGGCCGGCTCAACGAGCTGGCCGGGCTGAACTTCACCCAGGGCCTGCGCGCCTACTACTACGCGATGCCGCTGCTGCTCTGGCTGATCGGCCCGGCGCTGCTGCTGGCCGGCACCGCGGTGACCACCCTGGTCCTCTACTACATGGAATTCCGCTCGGCCACGGTGAAGGCGCTGGCTGCCGACCGGAGTAGAATCCGCCCGTGAAACCGCTCGCCAACGATACTTTCCTGCGCGCGCTCCGGCGCGAACCGACCGACCACACCCCCGTCTGGCTGATGCGCCAGGCCGGTCGCTACCTGCCCGAGTACAACGCCACCCGCAAGCGGGCCGGCAGTTTCCTGAACCTCTGCAAGTCGCCCGAGATGGCCTGCGAGGTCACGCTGCAGCCGCTCGAGCGCTATCCGCTCGACGCCGCCATCCTGTTTTCCGACATCCTCACCGTGCCCGACGCGATGGGCCTGGGCCTGTACTTCGCCGAAGGCGAGGGTCCGAAGTTCGAGCGCACCGTGCGCGACGAGGCGGCGGTGGCGAAGCTGGCGGTGCCCGACCCCGGCGCCGAGCTGCGCTACGTGACCGACGCGGTCCGCACCATCCGCCGCGCGCTCGATGGTCGGGTGCCCCTGATCGGCTTCTCCGGCAGCCCCTGGACACTCGCCTGCTACATGGTCGAGGGCGGCGGCAGCTCGGATTTCCGTCAGATCAAGACCCTGCTCTACAGGCGCCCGGACCTGCTCGAGCGCATCCTGGCGGTCAACGCGCAGGCGGTGGCGGCCTACCTGAACGCCCAGATCGAGGCCGGCGCCCAGGCGGTCATGATCTTCGACTCCTGGGGCGGCGCATTGGCCGACGGCGCCTTCCAGCGCTTCTCGCTGGCCTGGACCCGCCAGGTGGTCGCGCAGCTGGTGCGCGAGCGCGACGAACCGATTCTCGGCCCGGACGGACGGCCTGCCGGCAGCCGCAAGGTGCCGGTGCCCGCCATCGTCTTCACCAAGGGCGGCGGCCTCTGGCTGGAGCAGATCGCCGATATCGGCTGCGACGCGGTCGGCGTCGACTGGACGGTCAACCTGGGCCAGGCTCGCGCCCGGGTCGGCGCCCGCTGCGCGATCCAGGGCAACCTGGACCCGATGGTGCTGATGGCCGGCCCCGAGCAGGTCCGCGCCGAGGCTCGCGCAGTGCTCGACGCCTTCGGCCGCCCGGGTCCCGGCACCGGCCACGTGTTCAACCTCGGTCACGGCATCTCGCAGTTCACCCCGCCCGACAACGTGTCGGTGCTGGTCGACGAGGTGCATCGCTACAGCCGTGAGCAGCGCCGCCAGGGCGCCGGCACGCCGGCCGTCTAGGCCCTTCGGTCGAGGCGGCCCGGCCGCACGTGGCCGACCACGACCACGGACGCCCATCGTGGCCGGCGGGCCGCGAAGGCGCGCCGATGCTCGCTTCCGGCGGACCTGGCCCGGCGACTTATGCACAGTTGCGGCGCACAAGCACGATTCGGCGCCCGAATCCGGCGCGCGCTGTCAAGCCAACTATAAGTTATTGATTCATAAGGGCTTGGGCTTGACCAAAAAAAGGGCAAACCACTGCAAGCCACGGCCGATCAAGCATTTGCCGCCGATCCGGGTGGATTCCCCACAGATTTATCCACAGCTTTTGTGCATGACCCCGAAAAGCGTTTGCCCGGCCAGTATTTGATGTCCGAACTTAAAGTGTTGTCTCATGTACTAGGCCAAAGGGACGCTCTTCCGAGCGTTCCGAAACGAAGCCTTCGAGCGCCGTGCAAACGGTGATCGCATGACTGAGAACAAGGGTCCGGACACCACTGCGCGCTACGCACGCGTCGCGCTGGATCTGCCCGTATCCCAGCTCGGTGCGTCCTGGTTCGACTACGCGCTCGATCCCCAGGCATCGGATCCGGTCATGCCGGGGCAATGGGTGTTGGTGCCCTGGGGCACGGGCCGGCGGGTGGGTCTGGTGGTGGCGCTGGCCGAGTCCACCGAGCTGGATCCCGCCCGCGTCAAGACCCTGACTGGCCCGCTGCCTGGCGCACGCCCCGCGCCCGAGCCGTGGCTGCGACTGCTGCGCTTTGCTGCCGACTACTACCACCGCGGCCTGGGCGAGGTGGCGCTGCCGGCCGTGCCCAAGTTGCTGCGCACGCCGCCCGCGCCCAGGGCCCGCGGTTCGGTGTTCGACCGTGCCCGGGCCCGTTTCCACGCCGGCGCCGAGGCCACGGCGCCGCCCGCGCCGCCCCCGCGGCCCGAGCCGCCCGAGCTCAACCCGGCCCAGCGCGCAGCGCTCGAGACTCTCGAAGCGAGCGCCGGCTTTTCCGTCACCCTGCTGCACGGTGTGACCGGCAGCGGCAAGACCGAGGTCTACCTGCACTGGCTGGCCACGGTGCTGGCGCGCGATCCCACCTGCCAGGTCCTGCTGCTGGTGCCGGAGATCGCGCTTACGCCCCAGCTCGCCGCCCAGGTGGCCGCGCGCTTCCCCAACGAGCGGCTGGCCATCCTGCACAGCGACCTGCCCGACGGCGATCGGGCCGCGCACTGGCTGGCGGCGGCCGAAGGCCGGGCGCGCGTCGTCATCGGCACGCGGCTGGCGGTCCTCGCGCCGATGCCCGGCCTGGCCGCGATCGTAGTCGACGAGGAGCACGATCCCTCGTACAAGCAGCAGGAGGGCGTGCGCTACTCGGCCCGCGACCTGGCGATCGTGGCCGCCTCGCAGCGTGGCCTGCCGGTGCTGCTGGGCTCGGCCACGCCTTCGCTGGAGAGCTGGCTCGCGGTGCGCCGGAACCGCTACCGTCTGGCCCGCCTGCCCGGGCGGATCGGCGATGCCGCGCTGCCCGAACTCGAAGTCCTGGATCTACGCCACAAGACGCTGCAGCACGACCTGGCGCCCAGG
>MEEC01000183.1 GCA_001724315.1 Lautropia sp. SCN 70-15
GGGCTCGGTGCGGTCTTCCGCGCGCAAGGCGCCGCCAGCATTGCCGTTGCCCGGCGCTTCGCCGGCGCCGGGCCGCGACTTCAGCAGCCACTCGGCATAGTCGTCGAGGTCGCCGTCGAATTCCTGCAGGCCGCCGTCGCGCACGACCAGCAGCGTGTCGACGGTCGCGCGCAGCAGGTAGCGGTCGTGCGAAACCAGCAGCACCGCGCCGTCGAAGTCGGCCAGCGCGTCGGCCAGCGCGTCGCGGGTCTGCGCGTCGAGGTGGTTGGTGGGCTCGTCGAGCACCAGCAGCTGGGGCTCGTGGTGCAGCATCAGCGCGAGCGACAGCCTGGCCTTCTCGCCGCCGGACATCGGGCCGACCGGGCGGGTGGCGTCCTCGCCCGAGAAGCCGAAGCTGCCGAGCCGGTCGCGCAGGACCTGCTCGCGCGCCTGCGGGTCGATGTGCTGCAGGTGCCAGAGCGGCGACTCGGCCGGTCGCAGGCGGTCGATGCCCTGCTGGGCGAAGTAGCCGATGCGGATCGCGCGCGAGGGCCGCACGCTGCCCGCCAGCGGCGGCAGCTCGCCCACCAGCGTGCGGATCAGCGTGCTCTTGCCCGCCCCGTTGCGGCCCAGCACGCCGATCCGGGCGCCGCGGCGAACGGTCAGGTTCACGCCGCGCAGGATGGCGGTGTCGCCGTAGCCGGCGTCCAGCGCCTCGGCCACCAGCAGCGGGTCGGGGCAATCGCCGACCTCGTGAAGCGTGAAGCTCACGCCGCGCAGCGCGCGGATCGGCGCGGCGATCGCGATCTTCTCGAGCGCCTTGATCCGGCTCTGCGCCTGTCGGGCCTTCGTCGCCTTGGCGCGGAAGCGGTCGATGAAGCTCTGCAGGTGGGCGATCCGCGCCGCATCGGACGCCCGCTTGCGCTCGGCCTGCTGGGCGTGCAGCGCGCGCAGGCGCTCGAACTCGCTGTAGCCGCCCGCGTAGCGGACCAGCCGCCCGTCGTCGATGTGCAGCGACGCGGTGGCCACCTTGTCGAGGAAGTCGCGGTCGTGCGAGACGATCAGCGCCGTGCCGGCGTAGCGCAGCAGCCAGCGTTCCAGCCAGAGCACCGCGTCGAGGTCGAGGTGGTTGGTCGGCTCGTCGAGCAGCAGCAGCTCGCTGGGGCCGAACAGCGCGCGGGCCAGGTTCAGGCGCATCCGCCAGCCGCCCGAGAGCGCGTCGACCGGCTGCTCGGCGTCGGCGTCGGAAAAGCCCAGGCCGGCCAGCAGGGCGCGGCAGCGGGCTTCGGCGCTGTGCCCGTCGAGCTCGTTCCAGCGGTCGTGGGCGTGCGCCAGGGCCAGCCCGTCGTGCGACTGCTCGGCGGCGGCCAGCTCCGCGCGCGCCGCGACCAGTTCGGGATCGCTGTCGAGCACGTAGCGCCAGGCCGGCAGCGGGCTGGACGGCAGGGACTGCTCCAGCCGGATGACCTTGCGCCAGGGCTGGTCGATGTCGCCGCGGTCGGGCGCCAGGTCGCCGGCCAGCGCCGAGAGCAGCGTGGTCTTGCCCGAGCCGTTGGCGCCGATCAGCGCGATCCGCTCGCCCGGCGAGATCGAAACCGTGGCGTCGGCGATCAGCGTGCGCCCGCCGCGCGACAGCGAGACTCCGCGCAGCCGGATCATCGGCGCGCGGCGCGCGCGTCAAGCGCCCGGCGGGTCGCCGCCACGATCATCCGCTCGCCCGCCGTGACCGGCAGCCAGGCGAATTCCAGGTCGGGGAAGGCGGCTTCGAAGTGCTCGGCCTCGTGGCCGATCTCGAGCACCAGCAGCCCGCGCGGGTTCAGGCGCGCCGGCGCCTCGTCGAGCAGCCGGCGTACGAAGTCCATTCCGTCGGTGCCGCCGGCCAGCGCGATCTGCGGCTCGGCGCGGAATTCGGGGGGCAGGGCCGCCATCGAGGCGGCGTTCACATAGGGGGGATTGCAGAGGATCAGGTCGAAGCGCTCGCCGGCGGCCAGCCCGGCGAACAGGTCGCCCTGCGCCAGGCGGACCCGGTCCTCGAGCTGGTGCAGGGCGAGATTCTCGGCCGCGAGCGACAGGGCGTCGGCGCTCAGGTCGCTGCCGACCACCTCGGCCCCGGGAAATCGCAGCGCCGCGAGGATCGCCAGGCTGCCGCCGCCGGTGCACAGGTCGAGCACGCGCTCGGGCCAGCCCTCCGACCCTTCCTGCGCGCCTGCGTCGGCGTCGAGCCACTCGGGCATGTCCTCGGCCAGCCAGTCGGCCAGCGACTCCTCGAGCGCCTCGGCGATCAGCGAGCGCGGCACCAGCGCGCGCGCGTCGGAACGGAAGCGCAGCCCGCGCAGCCAGGCCTCGCCGGTCAGCCAGGCCGCCGGCACGCGTTCGTCGCAGCGGCGCTCGACCAGCGCGAGCGCGGCGTCGATCTCGGCGCCGGTGAGCCGGCAGTCGAGCCACATCTCGAGCTCGTCGGGCGGCAGGTGCAACGACCAGAGCAGCAGCCAGGCGGCCTCGTCGCGGGCATTGTCGGTACCCTGGCCATAGGCCAGCCCGGCCGCCTCGAAACGGCTGACCGCGAAGCGCAGCAGGTCGCGCAGCGTGCGCAGCGTGGCGCGGGCGTCGGCCGAGCTCGGGGCTGCGCGCTCGAAGGCGTCGCGCCGCGCCTGCGGGCGGGCGCTGCTCCATGACTGCGGGCGGGCGCTGCTCCGTGACTGCGGGCGGGCGTCGCTCCATGTCTGCGAGCCGGCACGCCTCATTTGAGCAGCGCCTCCAGCGTGCGCCGGTAGATGTTCTTGAGCGGATCGATGAAGCGGACCTCGACGTGCTCGTCGATCTTGTGGATGCTCGCATTGGGCGGGCCGAACTCGATCACCTGCGGGCAGATCGCGGCGATGAAGCGGCCGTCGGAGGTGCCGCCGGTGGTCGACAGCTCGGTCTCGATGCCGGTCTCGGCGCGGATCGCGTCGGCCAGCGCACCGGAGAGTTCGCCGCGCGGCGTGAGGAAGGGCATGCCGGACAGCGACCAGCCGATCTGCCAGTCCAGCCCCGCCTCGGCGAGCATGCCCTCGACGCGCGACTTGAGCGACTCGACCGTGCTGGCGGTGGAGAAGCGGAAGTTGAAGTCGACGACGACCTCGCCCGGGATCACGTTGGTGGCGCCGGTGCCGGCATGGATGTTCGACACCTGCCAGGTGGTGGGCGGGAAGTACTCGTTGCCGGCATCCCACTCGGTGGCCGCGAGCCGGGCCAGCACCGGCGCGAGCTGGTGGACCGGGTTGCGGGCGAGGTGGGGATAGGCGACGTGCCCCTGCACGCCGCGCACCGTGAGGCGGCCCGACAGCGAGCCGCGCCGCCCGTTCTTGACCATGTCGCCCAGCTCGGTCACCGAGGTCGGCTCGCCGACGATGCAGTAGTCGAGCTTCTCGCCGCGCTCGCGCAGCGCCTCGACCACCTTGATGGTGCCGTCGGTCGCCGGGCCTTCCTCGTCGGAGGTGATCAGCAGCGCGATCCGGCCCTTCCAGGCCTGGTTCCCGGCGACGAACTCCTCGGCCGCCACCACGAAGGCGGCGATCGAGGTCTTCATGTCCGCCGCGCCGCGGCCGTAGAGGCTGCCCTCGCGCTCGGTCGGCACGAAGGGGTCGGAGCGCCACTGCTCGAGCGGGCCGGTGGGCACCACGTCGGTGTGGCCGGCGAAGACCAGCGTGGGGCCGGGCCGGCCGCTGTCGCACAGTGCCCAGAGGTTGGTGGTGTCGCCCGACGCGAAGGTCTCGCAGCGAAAGCCGAGCGGCGCCAGACGTTGCTCGAGCTGCGCCTGGCAGCCGGCATCGTCGGGCGTGACGGAGCGACGGGAGATCAGCGCTTCGGCGAGCGCGCGCGTGGCAGAACTCATGGGGGCGCGAAAGAGGAGGGGTTCAGGTCGGGGCGCCGGGCTCGGCGCCGAACAGCGAATCGTAGACCGTCTCGGAGAATCCCACCACGATGCCATCGGCGTGCTCGAGCACCGGGCGCTTGACCAGCGTGGGGTCGGCCAGCATCAGCTCGGCGGCGCTGGCCGCGTCGGTGACCTCGGCGCGGCGCGCGGGATCGAGCTTGCGCCAGGCGAGCCCGCGGCGGTTGAGCAGGGAGTCCCAGGGCACCCGGCCGAGCCAGCCGGCCAGCCGATCGGCGTCGAGCCCGTCGCGGCGGAAATCGTGGAAGCGGTGCGCGCAGCCGTGGGCGCGCAGCCAGGCGCGGGCCTTGCGGACTTGGTCGCAGTTCTCGATACCGTAGACGACGACTTCGGGCATCCGGGCGGCGTCAGATGTTCAGCAGGAACTCGGAGAAGGACGGGCCGTCGGCATCGGCCGGCACGGCCGGGCCGCGCTGCGCGCCGGCGCCGGTTCGGCCCGCGGGGGCGCCGCCCGCCTGGGGCGCCGCGGCAGGCTTGCCGCGGTCGCGCGCGCCGTCGTCGGCGTCGTTCTCGAGCATCCAGAGCAGGTTGGTCGGGGAGTCGGCGTTGGCGAGCGCGTCTTCGCGGCCGATCAGGCCCTCGCGGACCATCCGGGCGAGTTCCTGGTCGAAGGTGCGCGAGCCGGCGGCCATGCTCTTCTCGATCGCTTCCTTGACCTCGGTGAGCCGTCCCTGCTCGATCAGCTCGGCCACGTGGCGGGTGTTCAGCAGCACCTCGACGACCGGGATCCGGCCCTCGCCCTTCGAGCGGATCAGCCGCTGCGAGATCACCGCCTTGAGCGTGGCCGACAGGTCGGAGAGCAGCACGCGCCGGTTCTCCGGCGTGTAGAAGCTGACGATCCGGTTCAGCGCGTGGTTGGCGTTGTTCGCGTGCAGGGTGGCCAGCACCAGGTGGCCGGACTGCGCGTAGGCCATGGCCGCCGACATCGTGGCGGTGTCGCGGATCTCGCCGATCAGGATGCAGTCGGGCGCCTGGCGCATCGCGTTGCGCAGCGCGATCTCGAGCGACTCGGTATCGCTGCCGATCTGGCGCTGGTTCACGATGGATCGCTTGCTGCGGAACGCGAACTCGATCGGATCCTCGAGCGTGAGGATGTGCCCCGACTTGTGCTCGTTGCGGTGGTCGAGCATCGAGGCCAGCGTGGTGGACTTGCCCGATCCGGTGGCGCCCACGACCAGGATCAGCCCGCGCTTCTCCATGATCAGCTCGCCGAGCATGGAGGGCAGGCCCAGCGTGTCGAGCTTGGGGATCTCGCCCGGGATGTAACGGATCACGCTGGCCGGCGTGCCGCGCTGGCGGAACACGTTGATCCGGAAGCTGCCCACGCCGTCGAGCCCGTAGCCGACGTTCAGCTCGTTGTGGGTCTCGAAGGCCTCCCAGTGACGCGGCTCGACGATCTCGCGCATCAACGAGGCCACCATCTGGGCGTCGAGGCGCTGGGCGTTCACCTGGGTGGTGGCGCCGTCGATCTTGAGCTGGATGGGAGAGCCCGGCGACAGGAACAGGTCCGAGGCCTTCTTCTCGGCCATCAGCCTCAGCAGTCGCTCCATCATCGCCATGGTTCACTCTCCGGGGAAGGGCGGGCGCCGCTGGCGGCGGCACCGCGCCCCTGCGCTCAGTCGCCGCGCAGCAGTTCGTTGATTCCGGTCTTGGCGCGCGTCTGCGCGTCGACCCGCTTGACGATCACCGCGCAGTACAGGTTCACCTTGCCGTCGGCCGAGGGCAGGGTGCCGGGC
>MEEC01000184.1:0-6481 GCA_001724315.1 Lautropia sp. SCN 70-15
CCGGCCGAGCTGGGGCACGCTCAGCAGCTTGCCGTCGGCGTTGTAGAAGAAGCGCTCGCGCATCGACGCGTTGGCGCGGTAGACGTGGATCGCGCAGCCGGACATGGCGGCCGGGTCGCCGTTGCCGCCCATCGTGGCCAGGCCGCTCACGAAGTCCACCGACTCGCCGGCCGCGGGCAGCGCCAGCGGGTCCCAGCGCAGCTGGTTGGGCGTGGCCGGCAGCGCGCCGAAGTCGTTGCTCAGAAGGCCGTCGCCGATCCGGGCGAAGGGGCGGTGCACCGCGGCCGGACGCATCCGGTAAAGCCAGCTGCGGCGGTTGGCGCCGCGCGGCGCGGTGAAGGCCGTGCCGGAAATCTGCTCGGCGTACAGGCCGTAGGGGCAGCGCTGCGGGGAGTTCCGGCCGACCGGCAGCGCGCCGGGCAGGGCCTCGGTGGCGAACTCGTTGCCAAAACCGGACTGGTAGGCCGGCGTCCCTGCCAGGGCCTCGGTGGCGGCGCCGGCGGGTTTGGCCGGCGCGGCGGCGTCTCTCGCGTTCATGTCGTCCTCCGGTCGTTCGAGGCGGGTCCGACGCGAATCCGGTCCCGCCGGTGAATCCTACATGCAAGCCATGAAGGCGGCGCCTGCCGGGCCAGGGGCTACTGAGCAGCTAGCGGAACACCACCGTCTTCGAGCCGTTCAGGACGATGCGGTGCTCGGCGTGCCATTTCAGCGCCCGGGCCAGCACCACGTTCTCCACGTCGCGCCCGATGGCGGTCAGCGTCGGCACGTCCATCGCGTGGTCCACGCGGGCCACGTCCTGCTCGATGATCGGGCCCTCGTCGAGGTCGGTGGTCACGTAGTGGGCGGTCGCGCCGATCAGCTTCACGCCGCGGTCGTGGGCCTGCTGGTAGGGGCGCGCGCCCTTGAAGCTGGGCAGGAAGGAATGGTGGATGTTGATCGCGCGGCCTTCCAGCTTGCTGCACAACTCGGCCGACAGAATCTGCATGTAGCGGGCCAGCACCACCAGCTCGACGCCTTCGCAGTCGGCGATCTCCAGCAAGCGCGCCTCGGCATGGGCCTTGCTCGCGGCGGTGACCGGCACGTGGTGGAAGGGAATGTCGTAGGACGCCGCCAGCTGGTAGAAATCCCGATGGTTCGACACGATCGCGCGGATGTCGATCGGCAGCAGCCCGGAGCGCCAGCGGAACAGCAGGTCGTTCAGGCAGTGCCCCAGCTTCGAGACCAGGATCAGCGTGGGCATGGGGCGGGCCGCGTCGGCAAAGCGGAAGCGCATGCCGAAGCGCTCGGCCACCGGCGCGAAGGCCGCCGCGAAGTCCGCCTTCGGCGCGGTGAAGTGCACGCGCATGAAGAACAGCCCGGTGTCGCGGTCGTCGAACTGGCCGGCTTCCAGGATGTTGCCGCCCTGTTCGAGGAGGAAGCCGGAAACGGCGTGGACGATGCCCGGCCGGTCCGGACAGGAAAGGGTGAGGATGTGGCCGTCTTTCATCGTGCGGGTGGGGTCGGCGGATCGAGGGCGCAAGTGTATCCGGTCGGGTCAACCGGAGTTCCGCATGCGCGTTAAATGCATTCCGCCCAAACGGTCGCCCGACCCGAGGATCCGATGACGACTGTCCCCACCGCCCCGAACCTGCTGCCGGCCACATCGAATGACGAGGGGGCGCTTGCGACGGTCGAGTCGTCGGCTCGGGTGGGCGCGCCTCGGGCCGAGGCCGTCCAGGCCCTGAAGAGCTTCAGGGTCATCTTCCGCTCGGTTCGCCAGCATTTCCACGAGGTGGAGCGGCGCTGCGGCGTGTCGGGCTCGCAGCTCTGGGCGCTTTCGGTCGTCGTGGCGTCTCCCGGCATCCGGGTCAAGGACCTCGCCCAGGCCATGGCGGTGCATCAGTCCACCGCGAGCAACCTGGTCGAGCAGCTGTCGCGCCAGGCCTTCATTCGCCGCGAGCGCGACCGGATCGATCACCGGATCGTGCAGCTGTATCCC
Organism: Lautropia sp. SCN 70-15; assembly: GCA_001724315.1. Classification (GTDB taxonomy): domain Bacteria; phylum Pseudomonadota; class Gammaproteobacteria; order Burkholderiales; family Burkholderiaceae_E; genus Zeimonas. The sequence continues at coordinate 1,979 of MEEC01000184.1, forward strand.
ACCGATGCCGGCAGCACCGTGATCGAGCGGGCGCCCAGGCCGCTGAGCGGCCTGCTGCCCGACGCGCTGGCCCGCCTGGAGCCGGAGCGGCTCGCGGTGCTCAACGAGCTGCTGGCCGAAGTGCTGTCCGGCATGCGCGACGTCGAGCCCGAGGCCGCGCTCACGCCGCTGGCCGACATCTGAGGCGCCGCCGGCCGGGCCGGGGTTCTCAGGCCCGGTCGCGTCCGGTGAACTGAGCCACCGCCACCCCGCCCAGCGTGATCGCCGCGCCCGCGATCTTGATCAGCGTGAAGCGCTCGTCGGTGAGCAGCCAGGCCGCGAGCCCGGCCACCGCCGGCATCAGGTACATCAGCGGCGCGGTGCGGGCCACGCCGCGCACGGCGTTGACCCATCCCCAGACCAGCCAGCCGGCGAAGGCAGAAATGATCACTGCCCAGAGCAGGCCGAACCAGGTCAGCATCGGGAGGCCGGCCCAGTCGATCGACAGGCCCACCGGTGCAGTCAGCAGCACGATCGGCACGCTGCCGAACAGGGTGGCGTAGCCCATCACGGTGACGCCCCCGTGCCGCTGGATCAGCGGCTTGGCCGCCACGGTGTAGAGCGAAAAGAAGGCCGCCGCCACCAGCAGGACCAGGTCGCCGCCGGTGGCCTGCAGGCGCCCCACCAGCAGCTTGTCCGACAGGAAGACCAGCACGCCGGCCAGCGCGATCGTCACGCCGGCGATCTGTGCGCGAGTCAGCTGCTCGAGGCCGACCCAGCGCAGGATCAGCAGCGTGAAGATCGGCCCGCAGGCCAGGATCACCGAGCTCGAGAAGGGCGTCGACCAGTCGATCCCGTAGGTGACCATGCCCACGTGCAGCGCATGGCCCACGAAGCCGAGCCGGGCGAGGGCCCACAGGTCGGACGCCGGCATCCTGGGAAAGCTCGGGCCGTAGGCGTGCAGCAGGATGGCGAGCGCGCAGGCCGGCATGATCAGGTAGCGCGCGAACAGGAAGCCGGTCGGCGGGAGCGCCTCGAAGACCGCCTTCTGGACCACGAAGTTGACGCCCCAGACCAGGATCAGCACCAGCGATGCGGCCAGGGCGATCGAATCCCGCCGCGCGTGCTCGGCGGCAGCCACCGCAGGCGTGGTCATCGCGGTGCGTCAGAGGCTCGCGGTCATGCCGCCGTCGACGAACAGGACGTGTCCGTTGACGAAGTCCGAGGCGCGCGAGGCCAGGAAGACCGCCGCGCCGCCCAGCTCCTCGACCTGCCCCCAGCGGCCGGCCGGCACCCGTTTCGCGATCCATGCGCTGAACTCGGGATCGGCCACCAGCGGGCGGGTCAGCTCGGTGTCGAAGTAGCCCGGCGCCAGGCCGTTGACCTGGATGCCATGCCGCGCCCAGTCCACACACATGCCCTTGGTGAGCATCCTGAGCGCGCCCTTGGTTGCCGAGTAGGGCGCGATGGAGGCGCGCGCCGCCTCGGCATTGACCGACAGGATGTTGACGATCTTGCCGCGCCGGCGGGCGATCATGCCCTGCACGACCGCCTTGCTGACCAGGAAGACGCTGGTCAGGTTGGTGTCGACGATGCGCCGCCAGTCCGCCGTGTCGAACTGGTCGAGCGGCGCGCGGATCTGGATGCCGGTGTTGTTGACCAGGATGTCGATCGGGCCCTCGTCGCGCTCGATCCGGGCCACCTCGGCGATCACCGCCGCCTCGTCGGTCACGTCGAAGGCTGCCTGCGCAGCCGCGATGCCGCACGCGGCGAGTTGCTGGCGGGCCGCGGCGAGGGTGGCCGGGTCGCGGCCGTTGAGCACCACCGCGGCGCCGGCCTGGCCCAGCGCCGCGGCCAGCGCCAGGCCGATGCCGCGGCTCGAGCCGGTGACCAGCGCGCGGCGGCCGCTCAGGTCGAAAAGCGGGTTCGTCATGGTCTGCCCTCCACGGGCGCGGGTTGTGCCGGCAGCATGCTGGCGAACAGGGTGGCCGTCGCCGAGATCGCCGCGAGCAGGACCAGCAGCGTCGTGAACCCGGAGGCCTTCACCAGCGGGCCCAGCAGCCAGACTGCCAGCGAGCTGACGCCGAAGGACACCGCCAGGCGCATGCCGGTGACGCGCGAGCGCATCCGGTCGTCGACGTAGCGAACGATCATCGCGTCGGTGAAGGGAATTGCGCCGAACACGAAGATCATGAAGACGATCATCAGCGTGTAGAAGGCCCAGCCCTCGGCGAGCGAGGCCGCGCCGAAGAGCAGCGGCTGCATGGCCATGATGGCGAGCATCAGCGTCTTCATCGGCACGCGGTCGATCAGCCGGCCCACCACCACCTGCGCAAGCGAGGCGACGCCATAGACGCCGGCGAGCAGGGCGCCCATCAGCGCCGGCTGCTCGAGCAGCAGGGGCAGCCGGGACTTCAGCAGCTCGCCGTTGCCGTTGGTGGTGAAGTTGAAGATCAGCCCGCCGGTGACCGCGGTCAGCGTCATCACCAGGAAGGCCCGCCTGCGGTCGGCAGGCGCGATGTCGAGCTGCCGACCGGCCCGCCTGGCCGGGGATTCGGTCTCGGCCGGCGCCACCTTCATGAAGATCAGGCCGCAGGCGATCGCGATGAGGCCCGGCACCGCGAAGGCGGCGCGCCAGCCGGCGAACTGGACCAGCAGGCCGGTGGAGATCGCGGCGGCGGCGATGCCCAGGTTGCCCGCGAGGCCGTTCACGCCGATGGTGCGGCCCGGTTGCCGGGCGCCCTGGACCAGCATGGGGATGCCGACCGGGTGATAGATCGACGCGAAGGCGCCCATCAGCGCCAGCGCGAGGGCCATCTGCCAGGGGTTCTGCGTGGCCGCGACCAGCAGCGTGGCGGCGCCGATCCCGAAGAAGAAGACCAGCATCATGGAGCGGCGGCCCCAGAGGTCGCCCAGGCGGCCGGAGGGCACCGAACCGATGCCGAACATGACGAAGGCGCCGGCGGTGTAGGGCATCAGGTCTTCCCATCGCCCCACGCCGAAGTCGGCCGCGATCGCGCCGACCGCGGTGGCGAAGATCAGGAGGACCAGGTGGTCGAGCGCGTGGGCGATGTTCAGCAGCAGCGAGGTCATGGTCGAAGCCTGATGTTCCGGCAGCTTAAACCTTTGCGATCGAGTCAGAAATATTGCCGCAAAACGATTTGCTAAAATCGGACCTTCAAGCAGGGGAGAGTTCGCAGCATGCAGTTGAACCAGAGTCCGTCGCCCGAAACCACCCCCGGCGTCGACGCCGCGGCAGCCCAGGCCCGCCAGGCCGAGCCCACCCGGATCTTCTTCGACGGCGATTCCACCGACGTCCGAGACAAGTTCGTCGACCTGATCCGCGACCACGCCGAGCGCTTCAACACTGGCCCCGGAGGCACCCTGATCGTCTCCGGCCACGCCAATCCGGTGGAAGACCCGGAAGAGGCGGTGGCGCTGAGCATGGACCGCACCCAGGCGGTGGCGGCGCTGCTCGAGAAGTTCGGCGTGCAGAGCCACCGGATCGTGCGGGTGAGCCACGGCGCCAACGCACCGATCGCGGACGCGGCCGACGAGCAGGCCAACTGGGCCAACCGCTGCGTCGAGATCCGGCACGGCAGCCTGACGCCGCGCCAGCCGGTCTGGTCGCAGCGTTCGCGCAAGACCGGCGCCCGCCGTTGATCGGGTTGCGCCGGACACCCGGCGCGGCACGGGGTAAAATCTCAGTTTTGGCCNGCCCGCCGTTGATCGGGTTGCGCCGGACACCTGGCGCGGCACTGTGTAAAATCACAGTTTTGGCCTGTCCGGGCCGGGCGCGCCGATGTCCACGCTACTCGCGAACCTGAACGAACAGCAGCTCGCGGCGGTCACGCTGCCGCCGCAGCACGCGCTGATCCTCGCCGGGGCCGGCAGCGGCAAGACCCGGGTCCTCACCACCCGGATCGCCTGGCTGATCTCCACCGGCCAGGCCAGCCCCCAGGGCATCCTCGCGGTCACCTTCACGAACAAGGCCGCCAAGGAGATGCTCACGCGGCTCACCGCCATGCTGCCGATCAACACGCGCGGCATGTGGATCGGCACCTTCCACGGGCTGTGCAACCGGATGCTGCGCGCGCACCACCGCGACGCCGCGCTGCCGCAGACCTTCCAGATCCTCGATTCGCAGGACCAGCTCGCGGCGATCAAGCGCCTGCTCAAGACGCTCGGGGTCGACGACGAGAAGTACCCGCCGCGCAACCTGCAGCACTTCGTCAACCACTGCAAGGAGCAGGGGCTGCGCGCCGGCGAGGTCGAGGTCTGGGACGACTACAACCGGCGGATGGTCGAGCTGTATGCCGCCTACGACGACCAGTGCCAGCGCGAAGGCGTCGTCGACTTCGCCGAGCTGCTGCTGCGCAGCTACGAGCTGCTCCAGCGCAACCAGCTGCTGCGCGAGCACTACCAGCACCGCTTCCGCCACATCCTGATCGACGAGTTCCAGGACACCAACGTCCTGCAGTACAAATGGATCGGCCTGCTGGCGGGCGGGGCCCATCGCGGCAG
>MEEC01000184.1:6492-7415 GCA_001724315.1 Lautropia sp. SCN 70-15
ATCGCGGCAGCGCGGCCGTGTTCGCGGTCGGCGACGACGACCAGAGCATCTACGCGTTCCGCGGGGCCAACGTGGGCAACATGGCGGCCTTCGAGCGCGAGTACCGGGTGCAGAACCTGATCAAGCTCGAGCAGAACTACCGCTCGCACGGCCACATCCTGGGCTGCGCCAACGCCCTGATCGCCAACAACGCCAAGCGCCTGGGCAAGAACCTCTGGACCGAGTCCGGCGAGGGCGAGCCGGTCCGCGTCTACGAGGCCATGACCGACGGCCAGGAATCGCAGTGGCTGGTCGAGGAGATCCGGAGCCTGGTCGGCGAAGGCCACGCGCGCAACGACGTGGCGGTGCTGTACCGTTCCAACGCGCAGTCCCGCGTGATCGAGCACGCGCTGTTCTCGGCCGGCATGCCCTATCGGGTCTACGGCGGGCTGCGCTTCTTCGAGCGCGCCGAGATCAAGCACGCGCTGGCCTATCTGCGGCTGCTCGAGAATCCCGACGACGATGGCGCCTTCCTGCGCGTGGTGAATTTCCCGGCGCGCGGCATCGGCGCGCGGACCCTCGAGCAGCTGCAGGACGCCGCCCGGGCGCGCGGCATCAGCCTGTTCGCGGCGGTGGCCGGCCTGAGCGGGGCGGCCGCCACCAAGCTGGCCGCCTTCACCGGTCTGGTCGCCCGCCTGCGCGACGAAACCCGCCGGATGCCGCTCACCGACCTGGTCGAGCACCTGATCGAGCGCAGCGGGCTCGTGGCCCACTTCGAAACCGAAAAGGAAGGCCAGGAGCGCATCGAGAACCTGCGCGAACTGGTCAATGCGGCGGCAGCGTTCCTGGCAGAGGAAGGCATCTCGCAAGACGTGCCGGCGCGCGAGGGCGTAGCCGTCGCCGACGCGCCGATGGCTGCGCCCGGAGACGCGCAGCCCGCGGCG
>MEEC01000185.1 GCA_001724315.1 Lautropia sp. SCN 70-15
GCCTCGAGCGCCGGCCCTCGCGAGGTTCTGCCAGCCGTGATCGGCTTTTCGCTGTTCTCCGCCTTCCTGCTCGGCCTGCTCGGCGGCGCGCACTGCGCCAGCATGTGCGGCGGCATCGTGACCGTGCTCGGCGCCCGGCACCGGATCATCCCGATCCAGGCGGTGGACGCGGTCACCGGCAAGCCGGTCGTCGCCAGCGCGGCCGCGCCCTCGCGGCTGCAGCCGCTGGCCTACAACCTGGGCCGCATCTCCAGCTACACGGTCGCCGGCGCGATCGCCGGCGCGGTGGGTTCCACCGCCTGGCTCGGCCAGCACATGCTGCCGGTGCAGCAGTACGCCTTCATCGGCGCCAACCTGGTGATGATCGTGCTCGGGCTCGCGCTAGTCCTCGGCGCCAGCCGGCTCGCCCCCCTCGAGCGGCTGGGCGCCGGCGCCTGGAAGCGGCTGGCGCCGCTGGCCGCCCGGGTGCTTCGCGCGCAGGGCTTTCGCGGCGCGCTGGGCGCGGGCCTGGTCTGGGGCTGGGTGCCCTGCGGCATGGTCTACGGCGTGCTGGTCGCGGCCCTGGTGTCGGGCAGCGCGCTGGACGGCGCGAGCCTGTTGCTGGCCTTCGGGCTGGGCACGCTGCCCAACCTGCTGGCGCTGGGCTGGCTGGTCCAGCGCGGCGCCGGCTGGCTCGACCGGCCCTGGGTGCGGCTCGCCGCGGGCCTGCTGATCGTCGTCTTCGGCGTGGCCGGCCTGCTGCGCATCGACCCGGTGGCGAACATCCACAACGTGATCGACGCCTGCTTCCAGCCGTGGCGTTGAACTGCTTTCACTGCGGCCAGCCGGTGCTCGAGCCGGGCCGCTGGTCGAGCCGGGTCGCCGGCGCCGAGCAGGCGATGTGCTGCGCCGGCTGCAAGGCGGTCGCCGACGCGATCGTCGCCGCGGGGCTCGACGACTACTACCGCACCCGCACCGAACTGCCGGCGCCGGGCTGGCAACCGCCGACCGGGCTGACGCTCGCCCCCGGGGGCGCAGGCGACGGCGCGCCGGCGGCAGCCGACGAGAATCTCGCGATCTACGACGAGCCCGAGGTCCAGGACCGCTTCGTGCGGCGCGAGGGCGAGCGCTGCGAGGCCACGCTGCTGGTCGAGGGCATCCGCTGCGGCGCCTGCGTCTGGCTGATCGAGCAGCAGCTGCGCGCCCAGCCCGGCGTGGAAGACGTGTCGGTCAACATGGCGACCGAGCGCGCCACCGTCCGCTACCGCGCCGTCGACACGCCGCTCTCCTCGCTGCTCGCCGCCGCCGGCCGGATCGGCTACCGGCTGCGGCCCTTCGACCCGGCCCGGCGCGAGCAGGCGCTGCGCAAGACCAGCCGCGACCTGTTCCGGCGCCTCTTCATCGCCGGCCTGGGGATGATGCAGGTGATGATGTACGCGGTGCCGGTCTACCTGGCCGAGCCCGGCGACATCGAGTCGCAGTGGGACTCGCTGATGCGCTGGGCGAGCCTGGTGCTGACGCTGCCGGTCATCCTGTACTCGGCCCAGCCCTTCTTCAGCGGCGCCTGGCGCGACCTGAAGGCGCGCAGCCCCGGGATGGACGTGCCGGTGGCGATCGCACTGATCGCCGCCTTCGCGGCCAGCGTGCACGCCACCGTGACCGGCCGCGGCGAGGTCTGGTACGACTCGGTGACGATGTTCGTGTTCCTGCTGCTCGGCGCCCGCTACCTGGAGTGGATGGCGCGCCGGCGCGCGGCCCGCACGCTCGACGCGCTGTCGGCCTCGGTGCCCGACACCGCCGAGCGCGTGGATCCTGCCACCGGCGCCGCCGAGCGGGTGCCCGCCTCGCGGCTCGCCCCAGGCGATCGCTTCCGGGTCGCGCCGGGCGAGCGGATCGCGGTCGACGCCACCCTGCTCGACGAGACCACCACGATCGACCAGTCGCTGCTGACCGGCGAATCGCGCCCGGTGCCGGTCGCGCGGGGCGAGGCGGTGCCCGGCGGCTCGATCAACACCGGCCACCCGGTGCTGCTCGAGGTGCTGCGCGCCGCCGGCGACAGCACGATCTCCACGATCGAGCGGCTCGCCGAGCGCGCGGCTGCGCAGCGCCCGCGCCTGGTCGGCGTGACCGACCGCGTGGCGCGGATATTCGTGGTCGCGCTGCTGCTGCTGGCCTCGGCCGTCTGGCTCGCGTGGCTGCAGATCGACCCGGCGCGCGCCGGCCAGATCGCGATCGCGGTGCTGGTGGTGTCCTGCCCCTGCGCCCTCTCGCTGGCCACGCCCGCTGCGCTGGCGGCGGCCAGCGGGGCGGCGCTGCGCCAGGGCATGCTGGTGGCGAGCGGCGACCTGCTCCTGCGAGCGGCCGAGACCACCGACGTGGTCTTCGACAAGACCGGCACGCTCACCGCGGGGCGCCCCGAGCTGGTCAGCCTGGCCTTGCTGCCCGGCGCCGGCGACCGGCTCGGCCCCGACGCGACCCAGGCGAGGCTGCTCGCGATCGCGGCCGCCCTCGAAACCGGCCAGCCCCACCCGGTGGCCGAGGCGATCCGCCGCGCGGCCGCCGGCTCGCCATTGCCCGCGGCGACCGAGTCGCGCACCTGGCCCGGGCTGGGCGTGCAGGCGCGCGTCGACGGCCGATCGTGGCGGCTGGGCAACGCATCCTTCGCCGGCCCGGCTCCGAAGGCTTCCCCGCCGGGCGGGGCGCCGGACAGCGCCGATCCGGCCGACGCCGCCGATCCGGCCCGCGCCGGCGACCCCGGCGACACCGTGATCTGGCTGGCCGACGAGGCCGGCCCGGTGGCGCAGCTGCGGCTGCGCGACGCGCTGCGCCCCGAGACCCCCGAGGTGGTCGCCCGGCTGGCCGCCCGCGGCCTGCGCCTGCACCTGCTGTCGGGCGACGAGGCGGGCACCGTGGCCACGGTGGCGCGGCAGCTGGGCATCGCCGCGCATCGGGGCGGCGCGCGGCCCGACGACAAGCTCGACTACGTGCGCGCCTTGCAGCGCGAGGGCCGCACGGTCCTGATGGTCGGCGACGGCATCAACGACGCGCCGGTGCTCGCGGCCGCCGACGTCTCGGTGGCCGTCGGCGAGGCGACCTCGCTGGCCCGCACCGCGGCGGGCGTCGTGCTGCTGGGCCGCCGCATCTCGGATTTGTGCCGGCTGCACGAGCTGGCGCAAGACACGCGGCGCATCGTGAAGCAGAATCTCGGGTGGGCCATGGTCTACAACGCGCTGGCAATCCCGACGGCGGCGGTCGGCTGGGTGCCGCCGGCGGTGGCGGCGATCGGGATGTCGGCCAGTTCGCTGCTGGTCGCGGTCAACGCCCTGCGGCTGATGCCCCGGCAGCGCCGGCCGAACGGAGGCCGATGAAGATGGAAGCCTTGTACCTGCTGATCCCGCTCAGCGTCGTCGCGGTCTTCGCCGCAGCGTGGATCTTCCTGCGGATGTCCGACAGCGGGCAGTTCGAGGACATGGACGGCCCGGCCTGGAGCGTGCTGCACGACGACGACCGGCCGGCCGGCGCACCGACGGGCGATGTCAAGCCCGACGATGGCCACGCCGTCGACAGTGGCGAGAAACGCAACGCGCAGCGGCGACAATCGAAACATGACTGACAATGGCGACACAGAGCGATTGATGCAGCGCAAGATCGCCGGGAAACCATAACGCGATAATGGGCAATCCTGCCACGGGGGTTCGAATGAGTACGACAAGGTCGCTTACGGGTGAGACCTATCACTACAAGGTCATCCGCCAACTGACGGTCATGACCGTCATCTGGGGGTTCGTCGGCATGCTGGTCGGCGTGTTCATCGCCGCGCAGCTCGCCTGGCCGGCGCTGAACTTCGACATCCCCTGGCTCACCTACAGCCGACTGCGGCCGCTGCACACCAACGCGGTGATCTTCGCGTTCGGCGGCACCGGCCTGATCGCCACCTCGTTCTACGTGGTGCAGCGAACCTGCCAGACGCCGCTGTTCGCCCCCGGGCTGGCCGCCTTCGTGTTCTGGGGCTGGCAGCTGGTGATCCTGTCGGCGGTGATCACGCTGCCGCTGGGCATCACGCAAAGCAAGGAATACGCCGAGCTCGAGTGGCCGGTCGACCTGCTGATCACCGCGGTCTGGGTGGCCTACGCGATCGTGTTCTTCGGCACGGTGGCCAAGCGCAAGACGCCCCACATCTACGTGGCCAACTGGTTCTACGGCGCCTTCATCATCACGATCGCCGTGCTGCACATCTTCAACAACCTGGCGCTGCCGGTGACCGGCACCAAGTCGTACTCGCTGTACGCGGGCGTGCAGGACGCGATGGTGCAGTGGTGGTACGGCCACAACGCGGTCGGCTTCTTCCTGACCGCCGGCTTCCTGGGAATGATGTACTACTTCATCCCGAAGCAGGCCGAGCGCCCGGTGTATTCGTACCGGCTGTCGATCGTGCATTTCTGGGCGCTGATCTTCACCTACATGTGGGCCGGCCCGCACCACCTGCACTACACGGCGCTGCCCGACTGGGCGCAGAGCGTGGGCATGGTGTTCTCGCTGATCCTGCTGGCGCCGTCGTGGGGCGGCATGATCAACGGGATCATGACCCTGTCGGGCGCCTGGCACAAACTGCGCACCGATCCGATCCTGAAGTTCCTGATCGTCTCGCTGTCCTTCTACGGCATGTCGACCTTCGAGGGTCCGATGATGTCGATCAAGACGGTCAACGCGCTGTCGCACTACACCGACTGGACCGTCGGCCACGTGCACTCGGGCGCGCTGGGCTGGGTCGGCTTCATCACGATGGGCTCGATCTATTACCTGCTGCCGCGCCTGTTCGGCCGCACCCAGATGTACAGCGTGCGGGCCATCGAGGCGCACTTCTGGATCGCCACCATCGGCGTGGTGCTGTACATCGCCGCGATGTGGATCGCCGGTGTCACGCAGGGCCTGATGTGGCGCGCCACCAACCCCGACGGCACGCTCACCTACGCGTTCATCGAGTCGCTGAAGGCCACCTACCCGTACTACTACATCCGGGTGCTGGGCGGCCTGCTGTACCTGAGCGGCATGGGCGTGATGCTCTGGAACATGGTGATGACGATTCGCGGCGGCAAGGCGGTCGACGCGCCGGTGCCCCGGCTCGACCCGGCCCACGCCTGAGCGGGCAAGGAGAAAAACAATGAAGTTCTCGCATTCGATCATCGAGAAGAACCTGCCGCTGATGATCATCCTGATCGTCATCACGATCAGCATCGGCGGCCTGGTCGAGATCGTCCCGCTCTATTTCCAGAAATCGACCACCGAGCCGGTGGCAGGCCTCAAGCCGTACACGCCGATGCAGCTCATCGGGCGCGACATCTACGTGCGGGAAGGCTGCTACAACTGCCACTCGCAGATGATCCGGCCCTTCCGCGCCGAGACCGAGCGCTATGGCCATTACTCGGTGGCCGGCGAGTTCGTCTACGACCGTCCGTTCCAGTGGGGCAGCAAGCGCACCGGGCCGGATCTGGCGCGCGTCGGCGGCCGCTACACCGACGAATGGCATCGCGTGCACCTGCTCAACCCGCGCGACCTCGTGCCGGAGTCGAACATGCCGGCCTATCCGTGGCTGGCCAAGACGGCTGCCGACGCCAGCTCGATCCG
>MEEC01000186.1 GCA_001724315.1 Lautropia sp. SCN 70-15
CCGCGGTCTACGACGCGGCGCACCCCAGGGCCAGAAAGCGCTGATTGCGCCCGGCGGCTGTAAACTTCGCCAGGGCGTTCGGACAAATGCAATCGAATGTCAGAAACCTGGAGGCGAGCAGCGGATGAGCCGGGCACATCAGCGTGAGTCGATCGAGCGGGGCCTCGCCGGCGTTCAGGCGGCCCCGGCGGGCGCTGAGCCGGCCGGGAAGCCGGCTCCACCGGGCGGTCTGGCGGATCCGGTCAGCCAGGCCCAGGCGCGCGCCCGCGCGATGATCCGCGGGGTCGGCGCGCGGCTGACCGGTCCCCGCCTGCGCGTGCTCAGCGAGCTGCTGCGCGCGGACCAGGCGCTCACCCATCTGGACCTGCAGCGGCGGGTCGAGGACGGCGCGGAGGCCATCGACCGGGTGACGCTGTACCGGGTGCTCGACTGGCTGGCCGACAACGGGCTGGCGCACCGGGTCGCGGGGCCTGACAGGGTCTTCAGGTTTTCGGCGCAATCGACCGAAACGCCGCACGGGCACTTTCGTTGCGTGCAGTGCGGCCGCATGTATTGTCTCGGCGCTTCGGCCGATCTCGAGCGCAGCGTGCTGGCCACGCTGCCCGACGGGTTCACCGAGCAACGGGTGGAAGTGACGGTTTCCGGGCTGTGCGCCGACTGCGCGCCAGCCCATTGACAGAACGGAGCAGGACCGAATGGCGGGCAATCAGGTTCCGGTGACCATCCTCACCGGGTTTCTGGGCAGCGGCAAGACCACCTTGCTGAACCGGATCCTCAAGGAAGACCACGGCCACCGCATCGCGGTGATCGAGAACGAGTTCGGCGAGGAAGGCGTCGACAACGACCTGCTGCTGCAGGAGCGCGACGAGCAGATCGTCGAGATGAACAACGGCTGCATCTGCTGCACCGTGCGCGGCGACCTGATCCGGATCCTGGGCGACCTGGCCGAGCGCCGCGAAGCGGGCGAGATCGCCTTCGACCGGGTGATCATCGAGACCACCGGCATGGCCGACCCGGGGCCGGTGGCGCAGACCTTCTTCATCGACGACGAGATCGCCGATCGCTACCTCCTCGACGCGGTGATCACCGTGGTCGACGCGGTGCACGGCGACAAGCAGCTCGACGAGCACACCGAGGCGCAGGAGCAGGTCGGTTTCGCCGACCGGATCCTGATGTCCAAGGTCGACCTGGCCGACCAGGCCGGGCAGGACCGGCTGCGCGAGCGGCTGATGCGAATCAACCCGCGCGCGCCGATCAAACCCGTGAATTTTGGCAATGCGCCGATCGCCGAGATCCTGGACATTCGGGGCTTCAACCTGAACGCGATCCTCGAGATCGATCCGGAGTTCCTGACCAGCGACGAGCACGAGCACAACGACGCGATCCAGTCCTTCGTCTTCCGGTCCAAGAAGCCCTTCGACCCGGCGAAACTCGAGGATTTCCTGTCGGGTGTGATCCAGGTTTACGGCCCGGACCTCTTGCGGTATAAAGGCGTGCTTTTCATGAAGGGGTCCGACCGCCAGACCGTTTTCCAGGGCGTCCACATGATGATGGGCGCGGACACCGGGCGCCGCTGGCAGCCTGGAGAAAAACCGTCGAGCAAGATGGTTTTCATCGGACGGAACCTCCCCCGCGACATGATCGTCAAGGGCCTGGAGCAGTGCCTGGCCTGAGCGGACGGCGTTTCGACGCCCCGCCCGGCGCCACCGTTTCACCAAGCAGCAAGTCACCGGTACGACAGATGGCCGCAACGAAAGAACTGAAGATCCCGACCGAGGAGCAACTGCTCAAGATGCCCGAGTCGGACTACATGAACGAGGCCCAGCTGGCCTTCTTCCGCGCGCGCCTGCAGCAGATGGAGAAGGAGATTCTCGTCAATGCCGGCGAGACCACCGAGCACCTGCGCGAGACGGTCATCGTGCCCGATCCGGCCGACCGGGCCACGATCGAGGAAGAGCACGCGCTCGAGCTGCGCACCCGCGATCGCGAGCGCAAGCTGCTGAAGAAGATCCAGCAGGCGCTGGCCAGCATCGACTCGGGCGAGTACGGCTACTGCGAGGAAACCGGCGAGCCGATCGGCATTCCGCGCCTCTTGGCCCGGCCCACCGCCACGCTCTCGCTCGAGGCCCAGCAGCGTCGCGAGCTGCGCCAGAAGCTGTACGGCGACTGAGCACCGGCGGCGCGCCGCGTTTGGATCGGAACCGATTCAGAACCGCGCGCGAACGCCCGCGACCAGGCTGCGCCCCGGCATCGGCACCGAGTCCTTCACGAACGAGGTGTGCAGCCTGATCGGCGCATCCAGCAGGTTGCGCCCCTGCAGGAACAGCGTGGCCTCGGCGCCCGACGACAGCCGGACTCGCCGGGCGATCTCGGCGTCCACGCGCTGGTAGCCGTCGGTGGGTGTCTCGAGGGCGGCGATCCGGTCCTGCCGGCGCACCGACAGCCAGTTCACGAACCCCGACCAGTCGCCCTGCGCCCACTCGGCGCCCAGCCCGACTCGCGCCGGGGCCATCCGCGGCAGGTTCCCGCCGTCTTCGATGCGTCCGCGGGCAAGGTCCGCGAAAGCGCGCCACTGCAGCGCCGATCCTTCCGGCTTCAGGACGACCTCGGCCTCGATGCCGTGGAATCGGGCTTTCGCGCGGCCGTATTCGATCCTGAGCAGCTCGCCGGCATCCGGCGAAAGGGGGGCGTTGGCGATCGCGCCGGTTTCGTCGACCCGGTCCGCAAGGCCGTCGCCGTTCAAGTCGGAGGCATGCCCGTACAGATAGTCGCCGAATCGATTGGCGTAGACGCCCGCCTTCCAGCGCAGGATCCCCTCCGTCTTTCGCAGGGAGAGGTCGAGATTCGTCGAGCGTTCGTGGGGAAGGTCCGGGTTTCCGATCTCGAAGGTGCCGGTCGCCGCGTGGGCGCCGTTGGCATAGAGCTCGTCGGCGACCGGCGCCCGGGCGGCAACGCCGAGCACGATCGACGCTTCGTAACCCGTGCTCAGCGGGATCGTCGCGGCGGCCGAGAGCGAATTCATCGAGAAGTCGCGTCCCGGGCTGCCCCAGTCGCCGTCGGGGCGCAGTCGCGTCGATTCGTGCCGGGCGCCGAGTTCGAGCCGGACCTTGCCGATTCTTCGCTCGGCCACCCAGAACAGCGCCCGCATCGTGTCGTCGTTGTCGGGCAGATAGGCCTCCTCGCCGCTCACCCGCAGCGTGCGTTCGCGCCACTGCAGGCCGAATGCCCCACGCAGGCCGGCAATCGGCGCGTGCAGCAGCTCGATGCGCGCCTCGCGTCCGCGACTGCGAAAGCTGGTTCCGATCTCGCCGCCGGGCGCCTCGACCTCGTCGTGGCGATAGCGGCTGTCGGCGTACTTCAGTCGCAGCATCTCGAGGCCGGGCAGAGGCGCGTCGAACTCGCCGAGCAGCTCCGAGCGCTCGCGCGACATCCGGATGAAGACGTCTTCCTCGGCAGGAATCCCGTAGCGGGAGTCGTAACTCGAATGCGACATGCCCAGCATGCCCCAGTCGGCCACGCGCGAAGCGCCCACCGACGCGCCCTGGGCCCGGGTGGCGCTGTTCGGCAGGCGTCCGGAAGCGCTGGCCGGGTCGCCGACGACCGCGTTGCCGGGAAACCGGTAGTCGTCGCTTCGGCGCGTGAAGCCGGACACCGTCCAGTTCCAGCCGTCCTTGCCTGCCCGAAGGGCCGCCGCGGCCTGTCGACCCTTTGCGCCGCTGTCGACCGAAGCCTGGGCCTCGCCCGAGAGGCCGTCCAGCCGGGAAGCCGGGATCTCGTCGCCAACCAGGTTGACGAGCCCCCCGATCGCCGAGCCGCCGTAGGGCAGCGTTGCCGGTCCGCGCAGGATCTCCACGCTGCGCAGGGTGAGCGGGTCGTCGGCGACCGCGTGGTCGGGACTCGACGCCGAGACATCGAACAGATCGAGCCCGTTGCGGGCAACGCCCACGCGCGCGCCATCGAAGCCGCGGATGACCGGACGCCCGGCCGAGAGCCCGAATCCGCTGTCGTGCACGCCGGGCTCGCCCGCGAGCGTCGCGCCCAGCGTCGGCGCCGCGCGCTGCTTCAGTCTGTCCCCGGTCAGGATGGATGCCGGTTGGGCCGTGTCGACCAAGGGGGTCTGAAGCGGGGACGCCGTGATGGTGACATCGGGCAGGGTCTCCGCTGCGACGGTGGCGGACGCGCTCCGTGTCTCCGGGTAGGTCTGCGCACTTGGCGACGTCGGCGCGATCAGCAGGGCGACAAAGGGAAGGGCTCGAAGGCCTGGGCGGGAGATCAGCGCTTTCATGCCATGTTGTTGTAAATGCAACTGGGATGCGAAAGATATCACGACACGCGACGACAGGCCGCGGCGCGCCGACCCGCGGTCGTCGGGGCAGGTTCCCCACTTAAGGGTGCGTGCTAGACTGGCCCGTTCCGAGCCAACGTGAGCAACGACTCCTCAGGAAGCGTCCCCAGCCCGTGGTGTTCTCGATCTTCAGCCGGAAGGGAAAGCACCCTTCGCGGCGCGACCGCTCCGCCGGCTCGCAGGAGCAGCCGGCCGATCGCTCATTTGAGGGCGACCGCCAGGCGGGCGAGCGTCCGCCGGCGCCAGACACGCTTGCCGCCCGCCGCGAGGCCGCTCGGCTCACCGCCGAGAAGATCGACCGGATCGAATCCGAGATGATCGCCGACGGCGTCCGGCCGTCCGCGACTTCGGCGCCGCCGCTGGCCGCCGAGACCATGCCGGTGCCGGTGGCCGTGGTGGCGCCGCCTTCGCGGCCGGTCACCGACCTGATGCAGGGCACGACCTCGGTGGCCTTGGGCGATCCGTCGAACGCCATGGCGATCGACATCAACGCCTCGTCGCTGCCCGGCGCGCTCGAGGAAGCCGCGATCCTCTACGCCAACGGCCAGGCGGGCGCTGCGGCCTCAGCGCTCAAGCAGGCGCTTGCCGAATCCGATCTGGGCGGCTACCAGCAGCTGGGCTGGCTGATGCTGCTCGACCTTCACCAGCTCACCGGCGACAAGGCCGCATTCGAGTCGCTTGCGCTCGACTATGCCGCGCGCTTCGAGTCCTCGCCGCCGGCCTGGGCCGAGGCGGGCGACGCGGGCGGCGCCGACGCACGCCAGGCTACCGGCGCCGTGGTCGCGCTGCCGGCCCGGCTCGACGACTCGGTGGGCAACCGCATCGACCTGATCGAACGGGGCATGGAACGGCGGCGCGAGACCATCGTCGACTGCGGGCCGCTGCAGTATGCCGACGCTGCCGGCGCGGCCCGGATGCTCGCGCTGTTCGCGCAGGCCGGCAAGGCCGCCGGGCGCCACGTGCTGGTGGTGCGCGGTGCGCAGAAGCTCTTCGACGCGGCCCGCGCGGCGATCGAACCCGGCCGGCGCGACGACAGCGACGCCTGCTGGATGCTCGCGCTGTTCGCCCTGCGACTGCTCGGCGAGGAACAGGCCTTCGAGGACCTCGGCATCGAGTATTGCGTGACCTTCGAGGTCTCGCCGCCGTCCTGGGAGCCCCTGCCGGCGGCGATCCGCGCAGCCGAGGGCGGCGGGCCGCCGGGAGCCGTCGGGGCGCAGGCCCGCGCGAGCGCCTCGCCGCCG
>MEEC01000187.1 GCA_001724315.1 Lautropia sp. SCN 70-15
GACGCTCCGCCCGCCCCCCCGCCCGACGCGCCAGCCGCCACAGCGCGCGCGAAGCGTTTCCTATCGTGGCCCCTGATCGCGGCGGCAATCGCCACGGTGCAGGCCGCGGCCGCGCCCGTGGCGATCCAGGTCGAGGACCAGCCGCCGCTGTATTGGGCCAGCGCCGCGATCACCGGCGGCAGCAGGATCTGCCCGCTGGCCGAGCCCTGCTGCATCAGGCCCACCGTGGTCGACACCGCAGCCGGATTGGGCGCGTAGAAGGGCGCGGTGGCGAACAGCGTGCCGGGAATCAGCCCGCCCACGACGGACAGCGCCACGATGGCCGTGTAGCGCAGCGTGAAGGGCGCCTCGGTGCCGAAGGCGATCCAGGCACACAGGGCCATCGAGACGCCGGCGAAGGCGATCAGCGAATGACGCTGGAAGCCCCGCTGCAGCAGCAGGCCCGCAGCCAGATTGCCCGCGACGTTGGCGATGACCGCCAGCGCGGTCAGCAGCGCGCCCAGCGACTGCGCCACGCCGGCATCCGCATAGACGCTCGGCAGGAAGCTGAAGATGCCGACGAACTGCCCGGCATAGAAGAGGAAGCAGAGCGCCAGCAGCCAGGGGCCGATCCGGGTGGCCGTGGCCCAGGCGTTGGCCGCGAGCGGCGCGCGTCCGGGTCCGGCCGCCGCCTCGGCTCCCGACCGCGAACCGGTCGCCGACACCACCCCCGGGCTCGCTGGCGCACCCTGCCGGGCCCGCGGCAGCGCGAAGGCGATCATCGCGGCCCAGCCGATCCCTGCAATGGCGGTGCCCCACCACGCTGCGCGCCAGCCGGCGGCCTGCATCAGCCAGGGCGTCACCACCAGGGCCAGGCCCATGCCTGCCGGCATGTAGGCCGCCCAGGCGCCGAGCCAGCCCCTCAGCTGGGCCGCCGGCACGCACTGGCGCAGCAGGGCCGGCCCCGGCAGCACCGCCATCAGGAAACCCGCGCTCTCGATTGCGCGGCTGGTGAAGAGCACCGCCGGCGAGCCGGCCATCGCGCCGGCGGCGCTCGCCGACCCCATCGCGAGCAGGCCGGCCGCCATGACCCGGCGCGGGCCGAAGCCATCGGCGATCGCGCCGCCGGCGATGCCGAACAGCGCGCCGGCGAACATGAACAGCGAGACCATCCAGCTGACCTGCACCAGGCTCAGGCCGAACTCGGCCTGCAGCGCGAGCAGCGCCGGCGGCAGCTTGCCGAAGTTCAGCGCGGCGACGACGCCGGTGCCGACGACGATCGCCGCCGAGCCCGCGCCGCCGCGCACCGTCATCAGTTCTTCGAACCGGGCATCGCGGCGCCGTGCGGCACGCCCTGCTGGTGCATGCCGCTTCCGGCCGGGCCGCCCATGGCACCCATGGACTCGACCTTGAAGGTGACCTCGACCTCGCCCGCCTTCTCGAAGCGCAGCTTGACCGGGAAGGACTCGCCCGCCTTCAGCGGCGCCTTCAGGTCGATGAACATGATGTGCAGACCGCCCGGCCGCAGCTCGACGCGCTTTCCGGTCGGCAGGTCGATGGCCGGAACCTCGCGCATGCGCATCACGTTGTTCTCCATCGACATCGAGTGCAATTCGACCTTGGCCGACACCGGCGAGGACGCGCCCACGAGCTTGTCGTCGGCCCCGGCATTCTCCAGCATCAGGAAGCCGCCGCCCACGGCTGCGCCGGGCGCGGTGGCGCGCGCCCAGGGGCTGCCGATCGACACCTGTCCGACCTTGGCGGCCACCGCCATGGCTGCGCCGGCCTGGTTCTGCTGCTGCATGCGCTGCTGCATCTGCTGCTGCATCGGCGCCTGGGCCAGCGCGATCGAGGCCACGGCGGACAAGCCGAGTGCAGCCAGTGTCTTGACGGAAAAAACGGAACGGGAATTCATGTCGATGCCTGCCGGATGAGGGTTGGCGGAGGAAGATCCGGCAACGGAGGTGCCGAACCGCAGGGCGCCATCGGAACGCGCTCGGCCCGCATTCTAGCTATCCGGACGCGAGCGCATTGGACCTCGGTCAAGCGGCCGGCCAAAGTACATCCAATTGGCATCAATGCAGTTCACCGTCTACGCCGCGATCGGCGCGCTGATCGGCTTCTTCTCCGGCCTGCTGGGCATCGGCGGCGGCGCCGTCCAGACCCCGCTCACCGTGTTGGCCTTCGAGGCGCACGGCCTGCCTCGCGAGCATATCGCGCACATCGCGGTGGGAACGGGCGTGGCCTCGATCGCCTTCACCGCCGCCGCCAGCACCCTGGCCCATCACCGGCACGGCGCGGTGGACTGGTCCCTGCTCGGCCGGCTCACGCCCGGGCTGGTCGCGGGCGGCTTCGCCGGCGGCTACGTGGCCCAGCTGCTGCCCACCGCCTGGCTGGCGATCGTGCTGGCGGTGTTCATCGGATACGCCTCGGCCGCCATGGCCTTCGAGCTGCGCCCCGCGCCGCACCGCGGCCTGCCGGGTGCGGCAGGCCTGGCCGCCCTCGGCACCGCCGTGGGCATGATGTCGACCCTGGTGGGCGCCGGCGGCGCGGTGCTGCTGGTGCCGGCGCTGACCTGGTTCAACGTGCCGTTTCGCCGAGCGATCGGGACCGGCGCCGCGATCGGCCTGCCGATCGCCTTCACCGGCACCATCGCCCACGTGCTGGGCGGGCTCGGCGAGCCCGGCCTGCCCGAGGGCGCGGTGGGCTACGTGTGGCTGCCGGCCCTGGTTCCCTTCGTGATCGCCAGCATGTTGCTGGCGCCGGCCGGCGCGAGGCTTTCGCACCGGGTGCCGGTGCGCACGCTGCGCCGCGTGTTCGCGGGGACCACGTTCCTGCTGGCGATCCGGATGGCGTGGTCGCTGGCCAGAGGGTGACGGGCGTCCTTCAGACCCGCCGCACCCCCGAGAACCGCGGCCGCCAGTAGCGCGCGTGCACGCCGTCGAGGCGCACCACCCCGCCAGTGGACGGCGCGTGCACGAAGCGGCCGTTGCCCACGTAGATGCCGGCATGCGAAAAGCGCCCGGCCGTGTCGAAGAGCACGATGTCACCCGTTCGCACGGTGCGATAGCGCACCGGCTGGCCCGCCTGCGCGATCTGCCTGACCGTGCGCGGCAAGGGATGGGACGCCGCTTCGCGGAACACGTAGACGATCAGACCGCTGCAGTCGAAGCCGCTGTCGGGCGTGTTGCCGCCGTAGCGATACGGGGTGTCGACCAGGCTGAGCGCCAGGAAGGCGGCCTCGCGGGCGAGTTCGTCGGGAAGGTTGCCGGGACTGTCGGCCGCGGCGTCGTCGGGCGCGGGCCAGGCGTCGCCTGGCGCAGCCGCGCGATACGACGGGCCCGAGGCGCAGGCGGACAACAAGGCCGCAGCGAAACCGCCTAGCGATGCAAGCACGAGCCGGCGCGAAACGGGCGGCGTTTCGGTCGTCATTCCGGATGTCATTGCCGACGTCATCGCGAATTGCGAAGCCGCCACCGAAGGCGACGAGTCGATCGATTCGATGGTCATGGCGCGATTCCTCTCGTGCTGCGTTGCGACCATGGCCGAGTCTAGGTCGCCTCGCCCGCACGAATCAAGCAGTCGCGCTACAGTGCGAACCCTGACCAGGAGACTTACAACATGAATGCAACGAACGCCCCGCGCGTGATGATCGTTACCGGCGGCAGCCGCGGCATCGGCGCCGCCACCGTGGTGCTGGCCGCCAACCAGGGCTACGACGTGTGCTTCAGCTACGCCGGCAACACCAAGCGCGCCAATGACGTGGTCGCCGCGGCGAAGGGCGCCGGTGGCCGCGTGCTGGCGGTGCAGGCCGACATGTCCACCGACGCCGGCGTGCGCAAGCTCTTCGAGGCCTGCGACGCCGAGTTTGGCAAACCCGACGTGCTGGTGAACAACGCCGGCACCACCGGCCCGATCCGCAAGGTGGCCGACATCGACGCCGACACGCTGCGCGCGGTGTTCGAGCTCAACGTGACCGGCTACTTCCTGGCCGCCCGCGAGGCGATCCGCAGGATGTCGACCGAGCGCGGCGGCAAGGGCGGCGCGATCGTCAACGTTTCCTCGCGCGCGGCGCCCCTGGGCGGCGGCGGCGAGTGGGTGCACTACGCGGCCAGCAAGGGCGCGACCGACACCTTCACCATCGGCCTGGCGCGCGAAGTGGGCGCCGAGGGCATCCGCGTGAATGCGGTGCGCCCGGGCCTGATCGACACCGAGCTGCACGCGGCGGCCGGTGCGCCCGATCGCCTCACGCGGTTGATGAGCGGCGTGCCGATGGGCCGCGCCGGCTCGGCCGAGGAAGTGGCCGAGACGATCCTCTGGCTGGCGGGGCCGCAGTCTTCGTACGTGAGCGGGGCGCTGGTGGACGTGTCGGGGGCGCGCTGAGGGCGGTGGCCGCGAGCGATCCGTGCCACGATCGATCGCGGCCGAGTTCAGTCGAGCCCGAGATGAAGGCGTAGCGCGTCGTCGAGCGCCGCCAACGTCACGGGCGGCACCACGCCTGCGCGACGCGGCGCAAGCCGCTGCCTCGAGATCGTGCGTACCTGTTGCGCGCAGGCCTTCGAGTCGCGATCCAGCCCGGTGGCTCGCGCCGGCAACAGGACTTCGAAAGGGAACACCCGCTCCACATTCGAGGTGAGCGGCACGACGGTGACCACGCCGGCAGCGCGATTGTTCGCGTCGTTGCTGACGATCACCACCGGTCGGCGCTTTCGGATTTCGCTGCCGATCGTGGGATCGAGTGCGGCGAACCAGATCTCACCACGCCTGATCATCGTCCAGACCGTCCGCCGAAGTGCTTTCCAGATCCGAGAACTCGCCTTCCTGCGCAGTCGCCTGGCTGTAGGCAAGCTCGAGCTCCCGCTCGCGCAGTGCGCGCAGCGCGATGTCGATGACCTCGGATCGGCTGCCCACCTTGTAGGTCTTGCGGTACTGTTCAACGAACAGCACTGACGACTCGGGGAGCGAGATCGAGAGCTTTTCCTTCGCTTTGTCGGCAGTCATCGGGTTTGGCATGACAGGTACCTGTACTACCGTTCATACTACCAATCATCGCACCATTTGTCAGCATGACTGATGCCCACAACCTCCGCGCCGGCTTCGACCGCAGCCTGAGCCCCGGTAACCGCCCCGCCCTGCTGGTCGTCGACTTCCAGCGCGGCTTCACCGAGCCGGGGCTGAGCCCCCTGGCGTCGGACTGCTCGGCGACCGTCTCGGCCACCGCCGAGTTGATCCGCGCCTTCCGCGGCCTGGGCCCGGTGATCTTCACCGTGATCGGCTACGCGCCCAATCTGTCGGACACGGGCCGCTGGATCGACAAATGCAGCGCACTCGACACGCTGATCCGCGGCACACCGGCCTGCGAGCTCGATCCGCGGCTGGGCCACGCGCCCGACGACGCCGTCATCACCAAGACCCAGGCCTCGGCCTTCTTCGGCACGCCGCTGGCCTCGATGCTGGCCGCCGCCCGCTGCGACATGCTGGTGGTGGCCGGCTGCACCACCAGCGGCTGCGTGCGCGCCAGCGTCGTCGACGCGCTCCAGCACGGCTACCCGCCCTTCGTGGTGCGCGACTGCGTGGCCGACCGCTCGCCCGCGCAGCCCG
>MEEC01000188.1 GCA_001724315.1 Lautropia sp. SCN 70-15
GCGATCGTGCCGGGCTGCGAGGCCTCGAGACGATGCAGCGCGGATTCGCCTTCCACGACCACGCGCACCGCGTGCAGGCGGTCGCGCGCGTCGGCGCCGAGCGCCGCGCCGCGCTCGCGGAAGCGCCGGGCCAGCGCATCGATGCCGTCCATGCCGGAGGCGTCGAGATCCACCCGGTGCCAGCGGACCACGTCCAGCGCCACGAACTCGGCCGAGACCAGCACGCCGTCTTCGACGACCACCAGCTCGCAGCCCTTGGGGCCGGTCTCGCGCGCGTGCCGGCCCTGCAGGTTGCCCGGGAACACGATCCGCGGCGAGGCCTCGCGGACGACCTCGCGGGCGTGCACGTGGCCCAGCGCGAAGTAGTCGTAGCCCTTGGCGGCGAGCATGTCGGGCGTGGTGGGCGCGTAGGGATCGTGGCCCTCGCGGCCGGTCAGGCTGGTGTGCAGCAGTCCGATGTTGAAGCGGCCCGGCAGCGGCGGCGGATAGAGCGGCACCAGGTCCTCGGGCACCGCCCGGTTCGGGAAGCTTCGGCCGTGGATCGCGGCGCCCAGTTCAGGCAGGTCCAGGGTCTCGCTCTTCAGCGAGCTGAACACGTGCACCCCTTCGACTTCGGGCAGCTGACGGGTGATCTGGCTCTCGGCATCGTGGTTGCCCTTGACCACGAAGACCCGCACGCCGGCCCGCACGAGGCGGAGCATCTGCTCGCGGAAGAAGAGCCCGGTGCGGAAGTCGGCCCAGT
This sequence comes from Lautropia sp. SCN 70-15, assembly GCA_001724315.1. Lineage (GTDB taxonomy): Bacteria > Pseudomonadota > Gammaproteobacteria > Burkholderiales > Burkholderiaceae_E > Zeimonas. Next base: position 743 of record MEEC01000188.1, read on the forward strand.
CGCCGTCGTAGATGTCGCCGGCGAGCAGCACCAGGTCGACCGTCCGATCGATCGCCAGGTCGACAAGCGCGACCAGCGCTTGCCGCGTGGCGCCGCGCAGGCGCGCCACCGGCGCGCCCTCGTAGGCGTCGAGCCCGCGCAGCGGGCTGTCGATGTGCAGGTCGGCGGCGTGAAGGAAGCTGAATCTCAAGGCGGTGGGGTCCCGGGGGAGCGGCGGGCGGTCAGCGATAGGCCGCGGCGGCGGTCGCCAGGCGCTCCGCGATCCGCTTGCGAAGGCTCTCTGGCGACACCACCTCGACCTGCTCGCCATGGCGAAGGATATCCATCTCGAGCTCGGGCGATTGCGAGTAGGGGATGCGCAGCTCGTAGCGGCCGTCCGGCAGCGCGAGCCCTTCCTGCCGCGGATGCCAGACCTCGGCGCGTACCCAGCGCGCCGCGTCGGCCGAGAAACGCAGCACCGCCCAGCGAAGCTTCGTGCCGCGATAGATGCCGTAGCCCGAGCCCAGCTCGGCCTCCACCGTCTTCAGCGACAGGTCGCGGGCGCGGCGGTCCACCAGGCGGGCATCCTCGACCGCGTCGAGCGCGAACACCCGCAGCGACTCGCTGCGATGGCACCAGGCGTCGAGGTACCAGGCGTTGCGGTAGTGGACCAGCCGCTGCGGCGAGACCTCGCGCACGCTGCGTGCGTTGCGCGAGCGGGTGTGGTACGCGATCTCGACCCGCTGGCGCTTGACCAGCGCGCTGCCGATCACCTCGAAGCGCACCGGCGGCACCGGGCGGTTCTGCGCGGGGATCAGCCGCACGCGCCGGATGATCTCGTCCGGGTCGCCCTCCGCCGTGCCCAGCAGCGCCTTGAGCCGCGCGATCAGCGGCGCGATCTGCGGGCCGAGCATCCCGCCGGTGTCCAGCTCTTCGAGCAACCGATGCATCGTGAGCAGCGCCAGGATCTCGCGGTCGTTGAACCACAGGCCGGGCAGCTCGTACTGCGGGCCGGTGGCGGCGCCCCCGGCGAAGCAGTAGCCGCCGCGCTCGCGGTCCCAGACGATCGGCGCGTTCAGGCGGTCGCGCAGGTAGGCCAGGTCGCGCTTGAGCGTGGCGCGCGACACCTCGAGCTCGCGCATCAGCTCGTCGAACGGAACCAGCCCGCGCTGGTTGATCAGCTGGTCGATGCGGTAGAAGCGCTCGGTCTGGTTCATTGATCTCAGGGGAATTCCTGCCCGCGGTCGGGGCCACGGCGAAGTCTATGCCAGCCGCGAAAATGGTATATACGGGGCAACTTCACCGAAAGCCAAGCACATGGATCCCACGCCGCAGGATGCCGGCGGGAATGCCGGCGACGACAGGGCGGCGACGATCGAGCGCTGGCTCGCGCGCGAGCGCGAGGCGCGCCTTCTCCTCGCGCAGCCCGGAAAGATTCCGCTCGACGAGCTCGCCCGGACCTCAGGCCTCGAGTTCCTGCAGCGCATCGGGCGCGGCGAGCTGCCGTCGGCGCCGATCTTCCAGGCGCTCGATTTCGTGCCGGTCGAGTGCGAGGAAGGCCGGATGGTCTTCCAGGGCACGCCGAAGGCCGACTACTACAACCCGATCGGCTCGGTGCACGGCGGCTACATCGCCACGCTGCTCGATTCGGCAGTGGGCTGCGCGGTGCAGACGATGATCGCGAAGGGCTTCGGCTACACCACGCTCGAGCTGAAGCTCAACTACCTGCGCCCGGTCACCGACCGGACCGGGCCGGTTCGCGCCGAAGGCAGGGTGATCAACGTCTCGCGCCAGATCGGAACGGCCGAGGGGCGCCTGGTGGATGCCGGCGGCAAGCTCTACGCCCACGCGACCACCACCTGCCTGATCTTCCCGATTCCGCAGACGGCCTGAGCCCGCGATCCCCGCGCTTGCCCCGGCGCGAGGGGCAGGCGGCGCCATGCGATCGGCTAAGATCGGCGCAGTCCAACCCTCCGGGAGAGCGCCGATGCCCCGACAGATCGTTGCCACCGCCGACGCGCCTGCCGCGATTGGCCCCTATTCGCAGGCGGTTCGCGTCGGCGACACGGTCTGGCTGTCGGGCCAGATCCCGCTCGACCCGGCCACTGGCCAGCTGGTCGAAGGCGACTTCACCGCCCAGGTCGAGCGCGCCTTCGCGAATCTCGCGGCCGTGGTGAAGGCGGCCGGCGGCACGCTGGACCAGGTGGTCAAGCTCACGCTGTTCCTGACCGACCTCGGCCAGTTCGGCACCGTCAACGAGATCATGCAGCGGCACTTCCGCGCGCCCTATCCGGCGCGCTCGACGGTGGGCGTGGCGAGCCTGCCGCGCGGCGCGCAGTTCGAGGTCGAGGCGGTGCTGGTGCTCGAGCAGGTCGTCTAGTCGGCCAGCCTCCCGGCTCGACAGCCTGCCGACTTTCAAACAGCCTGCCGACTTCATCCAGGTGGCCGAGGCCCTTCCGCTCGCCAGGCTCGGCATCCGCCGCGAACAGGACCTGCCGCTTCACCTGCCGATCCGCTACGAGGACGAGACCCGGATCGTGCCGATCGCCCGGGTCCGCCCGGGCGAGACGGTGCAGGTCGAGGGCGAGGTCGCGCGCACCGAGATCGTCCCCCGGCCGCGTCGGATGCTGGTCGTGGAGCTCCGCGACGACGCCGGCGACCGCATCGACCTGCGCTTCTTCAACTTCTGGGGCTCGCAGCTCAAGCAGTTCGGGTCGGGCCGGCGGGTGAGGGCGCAGGGCGAGGCGCGCGGCGGCCTGTTCGGCCTGGAGCTCGTCCACCCGCGCTGGCGGTTGGTCGACGCGGACGAGCCCTTGCCCGACCGGCTCACGCCGGTCTACTCGACGGTGTCGGGCATCGGGCAGGCCCGAATCCGCGCGGCCGTGCTGGGCGCGTTGCGCAAGCTGGCCTGGCCCGAGACGGTGCCGGCCGACGTCGTGCGCCGGCTGGCGCTGCCGCCGGTAAGCGACGCCTTGCGGGCGCTGCACCAGCCGGCCCCCGGAGTGTCGCTGCAGGCGCTGGAGGAGCGCGCGACGCCCGATTGGCGGCGGGTGATCTTCGACGAGCTGCTGGCCCAGCAGTTGTCGCTCAAGCGTGCGCGGGCGGCGCGGGCCTCGCTCGCCGCGCCGGCGCTGGGCTCGGGCGCGGCGGTCGAGCGCCTGCTCGGGGCGCTGCCCTTCCGGCTCACTGGCGCGCAACAGCGGGCCTGGGCCGAGGTGGCCGCCGACCTGGCCCGCGCGCAGCCGATGAACCGGCTGCTGCAGGGTGACGTCGGCAGCGGCAAGACGGTGATTGCGGCGCTGGCGGCGGCGCAGGCCATCGGCAGCGGCTGGCAGGCTGCGATGATGGCGCCCACCGAACTGCTCGCCGAGCAGCACTGGCGCAAGCTCGCGCCCTGGATGAAGGCGGTCGGCGCGCGCGTCGCCTGGCTGTCGGGCTCGCTGCGCGAATCGGAGAAGAAGGCGGCGCGCGCCGCGGTCGCGGCCGGCGAGGTCGACCTGCTGGTCGGCACGCACGCGCTGATCGAGGACACCGTCGCATTCGCGCGCCTGGGCCTGGCGATCGTCGACGAGCAGCACCGCTTCGGCGTGGCGCAGCGGCTGGCCCTGCGGGCCAAGCTCGACACCGCGGCGGGCGGTGGCCTGCTTCCCCACCAGCTGATGATGAGCGCCACGCCGATCCCGCGCACGCTGGCCATGTCCTACTACGCCGACCTCGACGTGTCGGTGATCGACGAGCTGCCGCCCGGTCGCACGCCGGTGGTCACCAAGCTGGTGTCCGAGGCGCGGCGCGACGAGGTCATCGACCGGCTGCGCGCCGCCTCGGCCGCCGGACGCCAGGTCTACTGGGTCTGCCCGCTGATCGAGGAGAGCGAGTCGCTCGACCTGCAGACCGCGATCGACACGCACGAGCGCCTGTCCCGGGAGCTCGCGCCGATCCGAGTGGGCCTGGTCCACGGTCGGATGCCGCCGGCCGACAAGCAGGCGGTGATGGACGGCTTCGTGCGCGGCGAGGTGCAGGTGCTGGTGGCCACCACGGTGATCGAGGTCGGCGTGGACGTGCCCAACGCCTCGCTGATGATCATCGAGCACGCCGAGCGTTTCGGCCTCGCGCAGCTGCACCAGCTGCGCGGCCGGGTGGGGCGCGGCACGACCGAGAGCTTCTGCGTGCTGATGTACCGCAACCCGCTGTCGGCGACCGCGCGCGAGCGGCTGCGCACGATGTACGAGACCACCGACGGCTTCGAGATCGCGCGCCGCGACCTGATGCAGCGCGGGCCCGGCGAGCTGCTCGGCGCCCGCCAGTCGGGGCAGATGCTGCTGCGCTTCGCGGACCTTGAGCGCGACTCCGAGCTGGTGGCCGTCGCGCGCGAGACCGCCGACCGGATGCTGCGCGAGGATCCGGCGGCGGTCGATGCGCACCTCGAGCGCTGGCTGGGCGGGCGCGAGGAGTTCCTGAAGGCCTGAGGGGCGGCGATCAGCCCCAGCCGCCGTCCTGCAACCCGCCCCACATCATCGAGGGCCTCCGCCGTCCGGCCCCCCCCACGGCCCCCAGTTGCGCAGCTTCTCGCGCTGCTCGGGCGTGAGGACCTGGTCGACGCGGTCGGCCGTGTCGAGGGCGATCTCGAGACGCTGCCTGCGCAGCGCGGTCATCCGGTCGAAGGCAGCGAGCGCGGCGGCGCGGTCCCGCTTGCCCGGGGCGGCCGTCGCGTCGCGGACCGCCGCCATCTCGTCGTGCATCTTGCCGGCGATCTCCCACTGCTTGCGGCGGTTCTCGTCCTGGATCTTCGCGAGCTCGCCTCGCTGCTTCTCGGTCAGATCGGGCAGCCACATCGCGCGGCCGGGTGG
>MEEC01000189.1 GCA_001724315.1 Lautropia sp. SCN 70-15
TGCCGCTTTCGCCGACCAGCAGCACCGGCACGTCGAGCGGGGCGATCCGGGCGATCTGTTCCTTCAGCCGGCGGATCGCGGCACTCTGCCCGATGATCCGATCCAGTCCGTGTCCCTTGCCGAACTGGCTCGACAGCGCGCGCTGGTAGTAGGAGACCTCAGACCTGAGTCGTGCCACTTCCGCGCTGAGGCTCTGCAGCTGATCGGGTCCCTTGAACATGACCTGGCCGATCGCGGCCACCACGTTGCCGCCCGAATCGAGCACCGGCATCCGCGTGACCACCCGCGTGGTTCCGCGCATCTGCTGGACTTGCCCGATCTCGGCCTTCCCCGTCCTTGCCACCTCGTGCAGACGGGTGTTCTCGATGACGTCGGTGACGTACTTGCCGGCGGCCTCGCCACGCCGCAGCCCGAAGAAGCGTTCGTGGATCGGGCTGATGAACCGGACGAATCCGTCGCGGTCGACCACAGTGAGCGCTTCGTAGGGGTTCGTCAGGAGATGGCGAAGGATGTCGTCTGCGAACTCGACGGTCGCCGCGAAGTCGAACAGGACGTCCGATGCCGTCCGGGCGAAGGCGACGAAGGCAGTCGCGTCGTCCGAGTGGACGGCCACGACCGACAGTGCCTCGCCGTCGGCCTCCACGGCGAACAGGCCGCGGGCGTCTTCCGGGCGCTCGCGCCAGTGTCGCAACACCGCGGCCGCGACCCGATCCCGGGTCGCGATTCCGGTGGCGAAGACCGTGCGGCCGTCAGCGGCAACGATCAGTACTCCAGCTGTCTCCCGCCTCATCGCCCTACCGTGCTGCGCGTAACCTGGGTGTGTCGCGCGCTGTGAGTGTCGTTGTCGAATACACGTCATTATAAAGACGACCCGCACTGGATTCGGCAAGCACACATGGCAGAGCGGAACTCCGAAGATTCGGATTCCCTGCTGCCTGCGCGTCGAGCGGTTTCGCGCCGTGGTTCAGGGGCCTCGCCCACGGGCAAGACGAAAGGGACAGGCCGTGTCCGGAGTGGCACGAAACCTGCTTTAAGGCACACGAAGACACCCAGGAATCGGAGGAACGAATGAATTTCCAGGAGATCGTTTACCAGGAGGACGGGCCGATCGGCACCCTTACGCTGAACCGGCCGGACGACGGGAACATGTTCACCGAGCGGATGTGCCACGAGATCCGCGACTGCATCAACGAGGTTCGGCGCGAGACTCGCACCCGGGTGCTCGTCATCACCGGCGCCGGCGATCGCTTCTTCTGCATCGGCGGGCGCAAGGAGGGGATGGAGGACACCACGCTCTACGCCGGCGTGCTGCCCACGCTCGAGATGTACGAGAGCATCGATCGACTCCAGAAGCCGGTGATCGCCTCGGTGAACGGCTTCGCGGTGGGCGGCGGCAACGTGTTGCAGATGGTCTGCGACATCACGATCGCCAAGGAAAGCGCGGTGTTCCGCCAGGTGGGCCCGATGATGGGCAGCTTCGATGCGGGTTACGGCACCTGGTACCTGGAGGACCTGGTCGGCAAGAAGCGGGCAAAGGAGATCTGGTATCGAAATCCGAAGATGAGCGCCCAGGAAGCCATGTCGATCGGCCTCATCAACAAGGTGGTGCCCGATTCCGAGCTGCAGGCGGCCACGCGGCAGATGGCCCTGGAGATCGCCGACCGCGGTGCCTTCGCGCTCGCCTCGGTCAAGGCGGCGTTCAACGCGCGCCACGGCGGTGTCGGCGGCCTGTCGCGGATGGCGCACGACCTGCTGTTGCGCACCTACCTGAAGACCGACGAGTCGAAGGAACTGTCGAAGTCATTCGCCGAGAGGCGCGCGCCCGACGCCGGCAAGTTCGGCCACTGATCGTCCGGCACCGCGGAGCCTCGGTCATGGGCAAGATCCTCACGCTTCACGATCCGCACAGCGCGCGCGCACATTACCTGAGCGGCGCCTGGCGGCACGACACGATGTACGGGCTGTTGTGCAAGCACGCCGCCGAACGCGGCGATGCCTTTGCACTGCGCGACGCCAGCCGGCGGCTCACTTGGTCCGAGTTGCTGGCGCGCGTCGACCGGATGGCGGACGACCTGGACCAGGCCGGCCTGCGCGAAGGCGACCGTGTCTCGATCTGGCTGCCCAACCGAGTCGAGGTCACGATCGTGTTCCTCGCCTGCTCGCGCAACGGTTACGTCTGCAACCCGTCGCTGCACCAGAACTACACGGTCGACGAGATCGTCGGTCTGCTGGCGAGCATCGACTGCCGGGCGCTGGTCGCGCAGGTCGGCTACGGCGCCGACGCGGATCGCCACGACGTTTTCGAGAAGGCTCGCCAGCTCGGCTCGATGAAGGCGGTCTACGCGCTGCCCGCAACGGCAGCGGCGTCCGGTCTGCCGGCGGGCGCTCGCCCGTTTCCGGCCGGTCGGGCCTCGGCGGAGATCGCGCCTGCGCTGACTGATCCCGACAAGATCGTCTATCTTGCCTTCACCTCTGGGACCACCGGTCGCCCGAAGGGTGTCATGCACAGCGACAACACGCTGCTCGCGAACGGCCGGGCCATGGTCGCCGACTGGGGGCACGACGAGCGCACCGTGCTGCTTTCCTTGAGCCCGATGAGCCACCACATCGGCACGGTAGCGCTCGAGCAGAGTCTCGTCGCGGGCTGCGAGCTGGTGATGACCGATCCGCGATCCGGGATCCAACCGATCGACTGGATCGAGCAGAGCGGCGCCACCTACGTGATGGGCGTGCCCACGCATGCCATGGATCTGTTGCAGTCGATGGATGCCCGTGGGCAGCCGGGACTCGGCCGTGTCTCGATCTTCTACATGGCCGGATCGCCGATCCCGCGCGAGACGGCCAGCCGCTTCCTGCAGCTGGGCATCACGCCTCAGAACATCTACGGGATGACCGAGAACGGCTCGCACCAGTACACGCAGCCCACCGACGACACCGAAACGATCACCGGAACCTGCGGCACGGCCTGCAATGGATACGAGGTCCGGCTCTGGCAGCAGGACAACCCGGACCTCGAGGCCGGCCCGGGCGAGATCGGCGAGATCGGCGGCCGCGGCGGGCTGTTGATGCTCGGCTACTTCGCCAACCAGGCGGCCACCGAGCAGTCCTTCAATGCCCACGGCTGGTTCATGAGCGGGGACCTTGGCCGATTCGACGAGCGAGGCAATCTGCAGATCGTCGGGCGCAAGAAGGACCTCATCATCCGCGGCGGTCACAACATCTACCCTGCGCGGATCGAGGACCTCGCCCACCGGCATCCGAACGTCGCGAAGGCCGCGGCCTTCCCCGTTGCCGACGAGCGACTCGGCGAGCGCGTCTGCCTGGCGATCATCGCGGAGGGCGTGGCGCCCGTGCCCGAGGCCATGCTCGCCCACCTGTTCGATGCCGGCCTGTCCAAGTACGACATGCCGGAGTACTACATCGTGCTGCCGGAGTTCCCGCTCACTCCGAGCGGCAAGATCCTCAAACGCGAGCTGGTCGAATGGGCCCGGTCCGGCCGGATCAGGCCGCAGTCCGTGCGGTGGCAAGCCAAGGCACAGGAGGCCTGAATGACGATCGAGCTCGACCTCCGCGACGAGTTCGCGGTCCTGCGGATCAACCGGCCCGAGGCCCTGAACGCGCTCAGCTTCTCGCTGATCGGCGACATCGGCGAAGCGATCGACCGTGCCGGCGCGTCCGACGCACGAGCACTCATCGTGACCGGTGCCGGCGAGAAGTCCTTCTGTGCTGGCGCGGACATCAAGGAACTGATGGACCGCCCGCTGGCCGAGCAGAAGCGGGGTGCCGAGCTGGGGCAGGCAGTGTTCTCCCGGCTCGACCGACTGCGGATCCCGTCGGTCGCCCTGGTCAACGGCTATGCCTTCGGCGGGGGTTGCGAGCTGGCCCTGGCCTGCACCTTCCGGCTGGCGTCGCCCAACGCGCGCTTCGGGCTGCCCGAGATCAAACTGGGCCTCATTCCGGGTTACGGTGGCACCCAGCGCCTGCCGCGGCTGATCGGCGAAGCGCGGGCCCTGGAGCTGATCATGACCGGCCGTACCGCGAACGCCGAGGAGGCCCTGCGCCTGGGCCTGGTCAACCGGATCGTCGAGCCACCGCTCCTCGATGCCGCATTCGCTTTCGCCAGGGAGTTCTCGAGCCACGGACTCCTGGCCCTGCAGTTCGCGCGCGAGGCCGTCCAGCGCGCCGCGTCGACCACGCTGGCCGAGGGGTTGCGCGCCGAGGCCGACCTGTCCACGCTGGCCTACCGCACCGCCGATGCCGAGGAAGGCATGAAGGCCTTCATCGAGAAGCGCAAACCCGTTTTCAAGGACACCTGATGAAGGAACGCTGCATCGTCGTTACCGGCGCCAGCCGGGGAATAGGAGCGGCCATAGCCGGACGGCTGGCGCGCGCCGGCTATGCGGTCGCCTGCCTGTCGCGCTCCGGCGCGCTGCCCGAGTTGCCGGACCTGCCCGGCGACGCCCGCGCCCGCTTGATCGCAGGGGTGGCCGACGTGACTCGCGCAGGCTCGATTGCCGAAGCGATCGGGAAGATCGCCGAGGGCTTCGAGATCGTCGGTCTGGTCAACAACGCCGGCGTCCACCTGGAAGGCGCGTCGGCCGAGATCACGCTGGGGCACTACGATCAGGTGATGGCGACAAACGCCACGTCGGTGCTGCTCGGTTGCCAGGCCGTGTATCCGCACCTGGCGGCGCGCAAGGGCGGGCTGATCGTCAACCTGGGCTCGTTCTTCGACAAGCTCGGCGTGAAGCGCAACCTCGCGTACTGCGCCTCCAAGGCCGCGGTCGGCGCCATGACCCGCTGCCTCGCGGTCGAGTGGGCCGGCAAGGGCATCCGGGTGCTCGACGTCGCGCCCGGTTACATCCACACCGACCTGAATCACGAGGCCATTACGCAGGGCCCCTTGCGCGCCTACCTCGAGAAGCGGATCCCGGGCCGGGAGCCCGGAACGGCCGACGACGTGGCCCGGCTGGTCGCGTCGCTCTTCACCAGCGACATTCCCTTCCTGACCGGCGAAACCCTGTACATCGACGGTGCGCAGGGCATCGCGCACTGAACCAGGACGATCCGATGAACATGTTCGACAGGCTCGACGCCTCGCTTCGCCTTCCCGAGCACGAGCAGATGCTCCTCGAGAGCGTCACCGCGATGGCGCGGGAGAAGTTCGCACCGCGCGCCGATGGCTGTGACCGCAGCGGCGAGTTTCCGTGGGAGAACATCCGGGACATCAACGCGCTCGGCCTGAACGCGATGTTCGTACCCGAGGCCTACGGCGGCGCGCCGCTCTCCTATCGGTGCTATCTCGCTTGCGTTCGCGAGGTGTCCAAGGCCTGCGCGGCCACCGGAATCATCTGGGCCACCACCTTCCACGGCATGAAGCCGCTGATCGAGTTCGGCACCGAGGAACAGAAGCAGCGCCTGCTGCCGCGCGTCGCCGAGGGCGGACTGGGCGCGCTCGCGATCACCGAGCCGAACGCCGGCTCGGACGCGACCGGCATGCGGACCACGTTTCGCGCGGAGGGAGACGAGATCGTCATCGACGGGGGCAAGACCTTCATCTCCAACG
>MEEC01000190.1 GCA_001724315.1 Lautropia sp. SCN 70-15
GGGTACGAAATCCCTAGGTGGGCGAGGGAAGCCCCGCGCAGCGGGGCCGCAGCACTTGCCCGCTGCCAGCTGCCCCTCGCCTGCGGCCGGGCGAATGACGAAACGAGCGGGCCGGCGATCAGCCGCCCGCGTCGCGGCACTTGTACATGCCCATGCCCGTATAGCTCATCACCGTCTCGCCATCCTGGTTGACCGCCTCCTGCCGCACCCGGATCACGCCGCGGTCGGGCTTGCTCTCGGAGCGGCGCTTCTCCAGGATCGTGGTGCGCACGCGCAGCCGGTCGCCGGGGCGCACCGGCTTGTGCCAGCGGACTTCGTCGATGCCGGGCGAGCCCATGCTCGACAGCGGGGAGATGAAGTTGTCCACCAGCAGGCGCATCATGATGCTGCCGGTCATCCAGCCGCTGGAGATCAGGCCGCCGTAAATGGTTCGCGCGCCGGCCTCGGGATCCACGTGGAAGGGCTGCGGATCGTACTTCCGGGCGAACTCGACGATCTCCTCTTCGGTGACCGCGTAGTCGCCGAACTCGGCGGTCTCGCCGACCTCGTAGTCCTCGAAATAGCGCTGCTTGAACGGTACCGCCATCCTCGATCCTCCCTGTCTCGATGACCCTGCTGGCCGCTCGTCCCCACGGGGGAGGGCCGCCTCTCGCGCCCTAGAATACCCGGATGGACGAACCGCTCCGTATCGATAAATGGCTGTGGGCCGCGCGCTTCTTCAAGAGCCGCAGCCTGGCCCAGACCGCCATCGAGAACGGCCGGGTGCTGGTCGGCGGGCAGCGGGTCAAGCTGTCCCGCGCGCTGCGCCCGGGCGACGAGCTCACGCTGCGCATCGGCGACGACGAGCGCACCATCGTCGTGCTCGGCCTCGACGGCCGGCGCGGCCCGGCCTCCGTCGCCCAGACGCTCTACGAGGAAACGCCCGAGTCGATCGCGCGTCGCGAGGCCCGGCGCGAGTCGCGCCGCTTCTTCACCGAGCCGGCCGAGGCGATCGCGCACGGCCGGCCCACCAAGCGCGACCGTCGCCAGATCGGGCGCCTGCGCACCGACGGAGGCGCCTGAGCATGAGCGCACGCCTGCCTGTCGCATCGTCGACCGGGCGTCGCCGCTTCGCGGGGCTCGTGTCGGGCGCCGGCCTTGCCGTGCTCGTGGCAGCACTGGTCGCACCCGCCCGCCCGGTCCTGGCGGCGGGCGCCGAGGCGGTTTCCCTGGACGAAGCCGCGCGCCGCCTCGCGGCCGGCAGCTGGATCCTGATGATGCGTCACGCGGCCACCGAGCCCGGCGTGGGCGACCCGCCGGAATTCCGGCTCGGGGACTGCGCCACTCAGCGCAACCTTTCGGCGGCCGGCCGCGAGCAGGCGCGGCAGGCCGGCGCGGCCATGCGCGCCGCGGGGATCCGCCTTCACGAAGTGCGAACCAGCCAGTGGTGCCGTTGCCGCGACACCGCCGAGCTGGCCTTCGGGCGAGCGGACGACTGGCCGGCGCTGAACTCGTTCTTCGCCTCGCGCGGCAGCGAGTCCGCGCAGACCGATCAGGTCCGCGCCTGGGCGGCCACGCTGGAAGCCGGCCGCAATGCGATGCTGGTCACGCACCAGGTGAACATCAGCGCGGTGATGGGGCAGTTCGCCGCGCCGGGAGAGGTCGTCGCGGGCCGCTGGCGCGAGGGGCGGATCGAACCGGCCTTCCGCTTCGTTCCCTGAGCGGCGAGCCTTCGACCGGCGCGCCTTCGACCGGCGCGGGGGCCGGTGCGCCGCCCGGCGCGGGCGTTCGAGCGCTCAGCGCCCGTCGTCGGGCTTGCTGGTGAGCATCCAGGTCAGCGCGCTCGACGCGGCGAACAGCGCCCAGAACACGAAGAAGCCCACCGTGTAGGCGGCCTCGCGCGTGTCGGCCAGGTGCAGGCCCACGAACACCAGTTCCTGGGGGTCGATCATCGAAAAGACGATGCCGACCGCCACCGCGGCCATCAGGAAGGACGGCCAGAGCACCTGCATCATGAAGCGGCCGAGCGGGCGCTCGCCGAACGGCTTGGGATCGAGCTCGGTCATCGACGGCCTCCGGCGATGACGGGATCCGAGGCGAGCTTCAGCGGAACGTCGAACCGGTCGGTGCGGGCGAGCAGGCGCCAGCTGCGCTGCGGATCCTCGAGGTGCACGATCCAGTGCCCGCTGGCAGGCAGCACGCCGCCGGCCTGGTAGCGGCCGCCGCCCGCGTGGCGCAGCGTCACCTGCGCGTCGAGCGCCGATTCGGTCGCGTGAACCAGCTTCAGGGTGAGGACGTCCGGATAGCCGACGCTCGCGAGTTTCCCCGCGAGCTCCACCGCAATCCCGCCCGTGGCGCCGGCGCCCGGGACCAGCGTGGCTTCGAGCCCGAGCTGCGTGGCGCGATCGTCGCGCGCGAGCTGCTGGTTGATCGCGCGGCCTTCCCGGTAGTAGTCGTCGACCACCATCGAGTTGTTGGCGTTGGCGGCCAGCCACCAGGTGAAGATGCCGCCGAACATCGCGGTGGCCGGCATGATCATCAGCAGCCAGGGCCAGCGCTGTCGGTACCAGGGAGTGACGATCGATGCGTCGGTCATGCCTCGTGGATCCTTGCTCGGTTGGGCGGGTCGTTCAGCGCGGGACGAAGAAGGTGGACTTCGCGCTGGTCGACACCGATTCGTCGGTGCCGTCGCGCACGCTGAACCGTATCGGGTTGCTGCCCGGTTTGCCGTTGCCGGGCTTGGTGCGAACGGTGACCGGGACCATCCTGACGCCGGCCGGGCCGACCTCGAACTCGGTCTGCCCCTCGACGAAGATCGACTCGATGCCCTCGACGCTTACCACGAAGCGGCGCGCGGTCTCCGACGAGTTCATCAGCTGCAGGCGATAGGTGTTCTCGATCATGCCGTCGGCCACTTCGCGGCCGAGCGAGCGGTCGGGGATCACGTCGAGCTTGACCGGCGAGCGCATCAGCAGGTGCGCGAACAGCGCGAGCGTGACCACGAGCAGGACGCCGGCGTAGACCAGCACTCGCGGCCGGGCCACGCGCTTGAACACCTCCTTGTCCTTCAGGCCCTGCGCCATCGCGTTCTCGGACGTGTACCGGATCAGGCCGCGCGGGTAGTTCATCTTGTCCATCACCTGGTCGCAGGCGTCGATGCACGCCGCGCAGCCGATGCACTCGTACTGCAGCCCGTCGCGGATGTCGATGCCGGTCGGGCAGACCTGCACGCACAGCGTGCAGTCGATGCAGTCGCCCAGCCCCATCGCCGACGGGTCGGCCTTCCTGGAGCGCGACCCGCGCGGCTCGCCGCGCTGGGCGTCGTAGGTGACCGTCAGCGTGTCACGGTCGAACATGACGCCCTGGAAGCGCGCGTACGGGCACATGTACATGCAGACCTGCTCGCGCATGAAGCCGGCGTTGCCCCAGGTCGCGAAGCCGTAGAAGAGCACCCAGAAGGTCTGCCAGGGGCCGGTGGACAGGGTGAGGATCGCGCCGAGCAGCTCGCGGATCGGCGTGAAGTAGCCCACGAAGGTGATGCCGGTCCACAGCGCGATCAGCACCCACAGCACGTGCTTGGTGGCCTTGCGCGCGAACTTGGCGCCGGACATCGGGGACTTGTCGAGCTTCATCCGGGCGGTACGGTCGCCCTCGACCTTGCGCTCGACCCACATGAAGATCTCGGTGTAGACCGTCTGCGGGCAGGCGAAGCCGCACCACAGGCGGCCGGCCACCGCGGTGAACAGGAACAGCGAGAGCGCGGAGATGACCAGCAGGCCGGTCAGGTAGATGAAGTCCTGCGGGTACAGGACCGTGCCGAACAGGTAGAAGCGGCGCGCCTCGAGGTCGAACAGGACCATCGGCCGGTCGCCCCAGCTGAGCCAAGGCAGGCCGTAGAACAGCAGCTGCGTGAACCAGACCAGCGCCCACCGCCAGCCGGCGAACAGGCCGGTGACCGCCCTCGGGTAGATCTTCTTGCGGACCTCGTAGAGGGCGACCTCGACGTCGCTCGGCGCGCTGGCGCCCCGCGATCGGCTGGCTGGTTCGGACATCGTGTGAGTCTAGCGCGACGCGGCTTCGGAACGGTTGGACAGGCCCCAGACGTAGGCGGTCAGCAGGTGGATCTTGCCATCGCCCAGCAGCTCGCCGAAGGCGGGCATCTGGTTGTTGCGCCCCTTGTTGATGCTCTCGACGATCGTGGCGAGGCCGCCGCCGTACAGCCAGGTCTTGTCGGTCAGGTTGGGCGCGCCCAGCGCCGGGTTGCCCTTGCCCTCGGGACCGTGGCAGGCCGCGCAGACGCCGAACTTGTCCTTGCCCAGCGCGGCGCGCGCCGCGTCGTGGCCGCTGTCGGACAGCGACAGCACGTAGTGCGCCAGGTTGGTCACGTCGTCGGACGATCCGACCGCCGCGCCCATCGGCGGCATCACGCCCTGCCGGCCCTGGGTGATCGTGGTCTTGATCGCTTCGGGCTCGCCGCCCCACAGCCAGTCACGGTCGGCCAGGTTCGGGAAGCCGCGGCTGCCCTGGGCCGTGGAGCCGTGGCACTGCACGCAGTAGGTCAGGTACAGGCGCTCGCCCATCTCGCGGGCCTGCGGGTCCGCGGCGACGGTCTTGACGTCCTGGGCCATGAACTTGGCGAACAGCGGCTCCACCGCCTGGTTGACCCGTGCGACCTCGCGCTCGTACTGGTCCTTCTGGCTCCAGCCCAGCGTGCCGGCGAAGCTGCCCAGCCCGGGGTAGAGGATCAGGTACACCACCGAGAACACGCAGGTGAGGATGAACAACCACAGCCACCAGCGCGGCAGCGGGTTGTTGAACTCCTCCAGGTCCTCGTCCCATTTGTGGCCGGTGGTGCCCACCTCCTGGCCCTTGACCTTGCCTCTGGCGAGGGCCAGGGCGAGCCAGAGGCAGAAGAGGATCGAAACGATCGTGACGATCGCGATGTAGAGGCTCCAGCCGGAACTGGTGAAATCGGCCATTTCTCGTTCTCCGCGGATGTTCGCGTCGGATTCTTCGTAGGGACGTGTTCAGGGGATCAGAGGTCGTCGCGCTCGGCGAAGGGCAGGCGCGCCGCTTCCTCGAAGCGCTTGCGCTGCCGGCCGCTCCAGGCCCACATCACGATCCCCAGGAAGACCAGCAGGCTCACCACGGCGATGATCCCGCGCAGCACGTTGATGTCCATGTCGATTCCCTTCACGCCCCGTATGTCACTGCGGCTTGCTGAGCGCGGTGCCCATCACCTGCAGGTACGCGATCACCGCGTCCATCTCGGTGCGGTCCTTCAGCTCTTCAGGCGCCTTGTCGATCTGCTCGGCCGTGTACGGATGGCCCAGCTTGACCAGCGCGCGCATCCTGGCCTGGATCGTGCCGTCGTCGGCCGGCGTCCTGGCGAGCCACGGATAACCCGGCATGTTCGACTCCGGCACGAGGTCGCGCGGGTTGAGCAGGTGCACGCGATGCCACTCGTCGGTGTAGCGGCCGCCGACCCGCGCCAGGTCCGGCCCGGTGCGCTTGCTGCCCCACTGGAACGG
>MEEC01000191.1 GCA_001724315.1 Lautropia sp. SCN 70-15
ATCTGCTGCGGCGTGAGCTTCCGCTTCACGCTCGCGGCGCCGGAGGGCGCGCGATGATCGGCCCCGACCCTACTCGAGTCACGACCTGAAATGAGCCCCGACCCGAAATGAGCCACGACGACGAGAGCCACGCACCCGCCGCCCGCACCCGGGTGGTCGACGCCGGCCGCCGCTTCGACACGCGGATCGCCACCGCCAACCTGCCCGTTTCGCGCGCCTCGACCGTGCTGTTCGGCTCGCTGGCCGAGGCCGATGCGGCAGGCCAGGCCACCGGCCGGGGCGAGCGCCACGCCACCACCTACGCCACCGCCGGCACGCAGGGCACGCTGGCGCTGGCCGACGCGCTGGCCGAGGTCGAGGCGCCCGGTCACGCCTGCCGCGCAGCGCTGATGCCCTCGGGGCTGTCGGCGATCTCGACCGCGCTGCTCGCCTTCCTGTCGCCGGGCGACCACCTGCTGGTGTCCGACTCGGTGTACGGGCCCACCCGCGCCTTCTGCGACGGCATGCTGGCGCGCTACGGCGTGCGCACCGAGTACTACGATCCGACGATCGGCGCGGGCATCGCCGGCCTGATCCGGCCCGAGACCCGGATCGTCTATCTCGAGAGCCCGGGCAGCTACACCTTCGAGATCCAGGACGTCCCGGCGATCTGCGCCGAGGCCCGCGCGCGCGGCGTGCTCACGATGATCGACAACGCGTGGGCGTCGCCCGTCTTCTCGCGCCCCTTCGACTGGGGCGTCGATGCCTCGATCCTGCCGCTGACCAAGTACTGGGGCGGCCACTCCGACCTGCTGATGGGCGCGGTCGTGATCCGCGAGGAACTCTGGCCGAAGCTCTGGACCGCGGTGCGCCAGCTCGGCGTGTGCGTGGGCGGCGACGACGCCTGGCTGGTGCTGCGCGGCCTGCGCACCGCGGAGGTCCGGATGCGCGCGCACGAGGCGTCGGCGTTGAAGGTGGCGCGCTGGCTCGCGGAGCGGCCCGAGGTGGCGTCGGTGCTGCATCCGGCGCTCGAGAGCCATCCCCAGCACGGACTGTGGCAGCGCGATTTCGCGGGGTCGAGCGGCCTGTTCTCCTTCGAGCTGCGGCACGGGGCCTTCGGCGCCGATGCCGGCGCGGTGCAGCGCGGGCTGGCGGCGCTGTGCGAGCGGCGGCGGCACTTCGGGATCGGCTATTCCTGGGGCGGCTACGAGAGCCTGATCATGCCGGCGAAGATCGGCAGCCTGCGCACGGCCAGGCCCTGGCAGGGCGGGCCGCTGGTGCGGGTGCACATCGGGCTCGAGGACACCGACGACCTGATCGCGGACCTGCAACAGGGGTTCGAGGCGATGAGCCGGGCGCGCGGCGAAGCGCCGCAGGACTGAGCGGCGCGTCCCTCAGCCGGCACGCCGGGCGAACGGCCAGCCCGTGGCGCGCTCGCGGCCGGTGCACAGGTATTCGAGCACGGTGGCTTCGAGCAGCGCGCTGCGCATCCGGTAGCGCGCCTCGCCGCGACCGGCGAACAGGATGCGGTCCCGGGCGGCCAGCGGGGTGTCGCCGTTGGGCAGCAGGGTCTCGCTGCCGTCGCGCAGCAGCATCAGCGCCTGGGCGGGCAGGCGGTCCTGCCGGTTGCGCGGATCGCGCAGCAGGTCGCCCAGCGTCGGCGGCCGGGCGCCGGAGGCGAGGCGCGCGCTCACCGCCGGCGCCTCGGTCTCGTCGAGCCGGATCGTCCAGGCCCGCGGCGAGCGGGTGCCGACGCGCTTGCGCAACTGGTGGATCGCCTCGTCGGCCCAGGCGTCGTTCTTGCCGCGCACCACGGCCAGGAAGCGGTCGAGCAGCGGCGTGGTGAGCAGGCCCACGCACTCGTCGGCGATGATCTCGCTGGGCTTCATGACCATGTCGGCGCGGAAGGCGTCGAACAGGACCTGGTTGGCCGCGTCGTTCTGGCGCAGCACGACGAAGACCTTCGGATTGCGCGAACGGGCGAGCGCGGCGATCGCCAGGTTGGTGATGTCGCTGTCGGCGGCGGCCACCAGGCCCACCGCGCCGTCGATACCGGCGCGGGCGAGCACCTCGGTCTCGGTGCCCACGCCGCGCAGCCGCGCCGGCAGGCCCTCGGCCGGATCGGCGTCGCCGTCCTCGTGCGCCGGATCCACCGCGGTGACCTGCAGGCCTTCGGCGATCAGCCGCCGGGCCACCGCGTGGCCGAAGCGGCCGTGCCCGCAGACCACCCAGGGTCCCCGCGGCGGCTGGTGCTCCTTCTCGAGCTCGGCGTCGACCGGCGCGGTCAGCCAGCTCAGCAGGCGGTAACAGCCGGGCTCGCGCATCGCGAGGACCAGCTGCTCGGCGAAGGTGTCGAAGGGGCTGATCACGTGGTGGGTGCCGAAGGCGCGCATGCTGGCCACGGTGCGCGGCGACTGCGCGCCGGCGATCACCGTCACGCCGCGATTGAGCAGCCGCGCGGTGGTGGCGATCGCGAGGTTCGACTCGTCGTCGGGGGTGAGCGCCAGCACGCCGCGGCACAGCGGGTGGCGCAGGCCGGCGGTGAGCAGCGCCTGGGGCAGTGCCGCGTCCGCGTGCAGGACGGGCGGGTCCAGGCGCAGGTCCTCGAGTTCGAGCTCGGTAATGCGCCGCTCGTCCTTCTCGACGATCACGAAGCGCATGTCGCGCCGGTCGAGCAGGCGGGCCATGCGCTGGCCGGTGTCGCCGGCGCCGCAGATCAGGTGGAAGGGCTCGCGCATCCGGCGCACCTGTCCGGCGAGGCGGATCTGGCCGACGGCCCGCTGGAAGGCCTGGTCCTGGAACAGCGACAGCGCGTTCAGCAGCGCGTAGGTCCAGGAGATGACCGTCAGGTGGATCACGACCATGGTCCACAGCCGCTGCGCGTCGGAGAAGGCGCCGGGCACCTCGCCGAAGCCGATCGTGGTGGCGGTGTAGCTGACGAAGTACAAGGCGTGAAAGAAGCTCATCGGCGGCGCCGGCGAGCCTTCGGCACTCACGCCGGGGATCAGCGTGAGGCCGAACACCGACACCGCGTAGGACAGCACGATCACGATCAGCGGCGTGCGAAGCCGCCGCAGGACCATCAGCAGGACGCTCTGGGCGGCCAGCCCGGAGCGCTCGCCCGAAGCCTCGGGGCTTCGCTCGGCCATCGGCAGTGCTCCGTCAGCGCCGCAGCGCGAGCGTCTCGCCGATCAGCAGCAGGACCGACACGACGTTGGCGAACAGGGCCCCGGCAGCCAGCGAGACGACGCTGGCGGTGGCGCCGCCGGTGAGGCCGTCCCCCGACACGTGTACCGCCCAGGTCCAGGCCAGCGCCGCCAGGATCAGTTGCAGGTCGGCGACCAGGCTGGTGGCCAGGTGCACCGCTCCGACCTGGGTGCGGTCGCCGAACTTCATGATCGTGGCGATCAGGTTCACCACGATCGCCGCGAAGAGCTCGGAGACATGGTGGTGCGCCGGATTGTCGATGTCGCCGTAGACGAAGCCGAAATTCAGCGTGGCCGCCAGCAGGATCGAGAAGCCGAAGACGACCTTGCCCAGGCTCATGCCTGCTCCCCGTAGGGACGGGCGCCGCGCTTGACCTCGGCCATGTCGAGCTCGCGCACCTGCCGCAGGATGTCGGTGAGCGCGCCCTTGGGCAGGGCGCCGGGCTGCTGGAACACGATCACCTGCTCGCGGAAGATCATCAGCGTGGGGATCGAACGGATGCCGAAGTGCCCGGCGAGCGCCTGCTCCTCGTCGGTGTTGACCTTGACGAACCTGGCGTCGGGGTTCTCGTCGGCGACTTCCTCGAACACCGGCGCGAAGCCCCTGCACGGGCCGCACCAGGGCGCCCAGAAATCGATGACGACGATGTCGTTGCCGGTGATGGTGCTGTCGAAGTTCTCGGCGGTCAGGGCTTCGGCGGGCATGAGGGGCTCCGGTGGTGTGGGCGGCGCGCAGTCCGGCAATGCAGGCGCGTGGACCTACAATTATCCGGCAGCCAGGCGGAAAAAACCGTAGGAGACCCCGATGCCCACCCATCCGAACCCGTATCGCCAGGACCTCGACCGCAATCCGGCCAACCACGTGCCGCTGACCCCGATCAGCTTCGTGGAATGGGCGGCCGACGTGTTCCCCGAGCGTTGCGCGGTGATCCACGGCCCGATCCGGCGCAGCTGGGGCGAGATGCACCGGCGCGCCCGGCAGCTGGCCTCGGTGCTGGCCGCGCGCGACATCGGCGACGGCGACACGGTGTCGGCGATCCTGCCGAACATCCCGGCGATGATCGACGCGCACTTCGGCGTGCCGATGACCGGGGCGGTCCTGAACACGATCAACACCCGGCTCGACGCGGCCACCGTGGCCTTCCAGCTGCGCCACTCGGGCGCGAAGGTGCTGATCGTGGACCGCGAGTTCTCGCCGGTGGCGAAGGCCGCGCTGGCGATCAACGCGGAGCAGGGCGTGGCGGCGCCCTTCGTGGTCGATGTCGACGACCCGGTCTACGAGGGGCCGGGCGAGCGGATCGGCGAGATCGAGTTCGAGGACTGGATCGCCGCCGGCGACCCCGCGCACGCGTACGCGCTGCCCGCCGACGAGTGGGACGCGATCGGCCTGAACTACACCTCGGGCACCACCGGCGATCCCAAGGGGGTGGTGGTCCACCACCGCGGCGCCTACCTGAACGCGGTGGGCAATGTGCTGTCGTGGGCCTTGCCGCGCCACCCCGTTTACCTGTGGACGCTGCCGATGTTCCACTGCAACGGCTGGTGCTTCCCCTGGACCCTGCCGGCGGTGGCCGGCACCAACGTGTGCCTGCGCCGCATCGATGCGGCGCTGATCCTGGGCCTGATCCGCGAGCACCGGGTCACCCACTACTGCGGGGCGCCGATCGTGCACAGCACGCTGATCAATGCGCCCGCCGAGCTGAAGGCCGGCATCGACTGGGCGGTCAAGGCGATGGTGGCGGGCGCGGCGCCGCCGGCCGCGATGATCGAGGGCATGGAGCGCATGGGCTGGGAGGTCACCCACGTCTACGGGCTCACCGAGGTCTACGGCCCGGCCTCGGTCTGCGTGAAGCAGGAAGCCTGGGAGTCGCTCGACCTGGCCGGGCGGGTCGAGAAGAACGGCCGGCAGGGCGTGCGCTACCAGGTGCAGCAGGGGCTCACCGTCGTGGATCCGGAAACGATGGCCGAGGTGCCGCGCGACGGCGAGACGATGGGCGAGGTGGTGTTCCGCGGCAACATCGTGATGAAGGGCTACCTGAAGAACCCGAAGGCGAGCGCCGAGGCCTTCCGCGGCGGCTGGTTCCACACCGGCGACCTGGGCGTGTTGCACGCCGACGGCTACGTGAAGCTGAAGGACCGAGCGAAGGACATCATCATCTCGGGCGGCGAGAACATCAGCTCGATCGAGGTCGAGGACGCGTTGTACAAGCACCCGGCGGTGCTGGCGGCGGCGGTGGTGGCCCGGCCCGACCCGAAGTGGGGCGAGACGCCGCTTGCCTTCGTGGAACTGAAGGCCGACCGGGTGCCGGCCACGCCCGAG
>MEEC01000192.1 GCA_001724315.1 Lautropia sp. SCN 70-15
CTGATCATACAAGCGGGCGGGCTCATGCGGCACTGCGGAAACCGGCCGCGATTCGTGTATACTTTCGTTCTTTCAGGCGCGTAGCTCAGCTGGTTAGAGCACCACCTTGACATGGTGGGGGTCGTTGGTTCGAGTCCAATCGCGCCTACCAGCCTTCCCCGGGCTGGTGGCAGGGGGGCGGTCAATACCGCCCCTTTTTGTTTTTGCCGCCCGGAGCCGAGCAGGTCCCGACGCCCATGATCCAGATTACGCTTCCCGACGGTTCGCAGCGCTCATTCGAGGGGCCGGTCACGGTCGCGCAGATCGCGGCCTCGATCGGCGCCGGTCTGGCCAAGGCCGCCCTGGCTGGCCGGGTCGATGGCCAACTGGTCGACACCACGCACACGATCGCCCGCGATGCGTCGGTGGCCATCGTCACCGAGCGCGACCCCGACGGCCTGGAGATCATCCGGCACTCCACCGCCCACCTGCTGGCCTATGCGGTCAAGACCTTGTTCCCCGAGGCGCAGGTCACGATCGGCCCGGTCATCGAGAACGGCTTCTACTACGACTTCTCGTACAAGCGCCCGTTCACGCCCGAGGATCTCGCCGCCATCGAGGCGAAGATGACCGAGCTCGCCCGCAAGGACGAAGTCGTCGTCCGCGAGGAATGGGACCGCGACGAGGCCGTGCGCTTCTTCGAGTCCATCGGCGAGAAGTACAAGGCCGAGATCATCGCGTCCATCCCGTCCAACGAAAAGATCTCGCTGTACCGCGAGGGCGACTTCATCGACCTGTGCCGCGGCCCGCACGTGCCGTCCACCGGGCGGCTCAAGGTCTTCAAGCTGATGAAGGTGGCCGGCGCCTATTGGCGCGGCGACTCGAAGAACGAGATGCTCCAGCGCATCTACGGCACCGCCTGGGCGAAGAAGGACGAGCAGGACGCCTACCTTCACATGCTCGAGGAAGCCGAGAAGCGCGACCACCGCAAGCTCGGCCGCGAGCTGGACCTCTTCCACATGCAGGACGAGGCCCCGGGCCTGGTGTTCTGGCACCCGAAGGGTTGGGCGCTCTGGCAGCAGGTCGAGCAGTACATGCGCAAGGTGTACCGCGACAGCGGCTACCAGGAGGTCAAGGGGCCGCAGATCCTGGACCGCAGCCTCTGGGAGCGCACCGGGCACTGGCAGAACTACCGCGAGAACATGTTCACGACCGAGTCGGAGAACAGGCACTACGCGCTCAAGCCGATGAACTGCCCGGGCCACGTCCAGATCTTCAAGTCGGACCTGCGCTCCTATCGCGAGCTGCCGCTGCGCTACGGCGAGTTCGGCCAGTGCCATCGCAACGAGCCCTCGGGCGCGCTGCACGGCATCCTGCGGGTGCGCGGCTTCACGCAGGACGACGGCCATTCCTTTTGCACCGAGGCGCAGATCCTCGACGAGTGCGTGGCCTTCACCGCCAAGCTGCAGGAGGTCTATCGCGACTTCGGCTTCGGCGACATCCTCTACAAGGTCGCCACGCGGCCCGAGAAGCGGGTGGGGTCGGACGAACTCTGGGACAAGGCCGAGGCCGCGGTCATGGAGTCGCTGCGCCGCTCGGGCTGCGAGTTCACCATCGCCGAGGGCGACGGCGCCTTCTACGGCCCGAAGATCGAGTACACGCTGAAAGACGCGCTGGGCCGCCAGTGGCAGTGCGGCACCATGCAGGTCGACTTCAACACCGCCGAGCGCCTGGGCGCCGAGTACGTGGCCGAGGACAACTCGCGCCGCCACCCGGTCATGCTGCACCGGGCCATCGTGGGTTCGCTCGAGCGTTTCATCGGCATCCTGATCGAAAACCACGCCGGCGCGATGCCGATGTGGCTGGCGCCGGTGCAGGCCGTCGTGATGAACATCACCGACGCGCAGGCCGATTACGCCCGATCTGTTGCAGAAACATTGAGAAAACAAGGATTTAGAGTAGAAACCGATTTGCGGAACGAGAAGATCAACTATAAAATCCGCGAAAACAGCCTTCAAAAGGTGCCGTACCTGCTCGTCGTCGGCGACAAGGAACGGCAGGCTGGCAAGGTGGCCGTGCGCGCGCGCGGCGGAATCGATCTCGGCGCCCTGGGCGTCGAGGCCTTCGCGGAGCGTCTTTCCGACGACATCTCCGCCAGGCGATCGAATCCGCAATGAGTCGCACGGCTCCTTCTTTTCCGACGAAACGAACAAGGAGAACGCAGCATCGCTACGGAACGCTCGCATCGCATCAACGGTGAAATCACTGCACCCGAAGTGCGCCTGTCCGGCCCTGACAACGAGCCGATCGGAATCGTCAGTTTCAGGGAAGCCCTGAGGATGGCCGAAGAGGCCGAGCTCGATCTCGTCGAGATCGCGCCCCAGGCCGTGCCCCCCGTCTGCCGCCTGATGGACTATGGAAAGTTCAAGTACCAGGAGCAGAAGCGGCAGGCCGAGGCCAAGGCCAAGCAGAAAATCATCCAGGTCAAGGAAGTGAAGTTCCGGCCCGGCACCGACGAAGGCGACTATCAGGTCAAGCTGCGCAACCTGAAGCGCTTCCTCGAAGAGGGCGACAAGGCGAAGATCACGCTGCGTTTCCGGGGCCGCGAAATGGCCCACCAGGAATTCGGCGTGCGCCTGCTGGAGCGAGTCCGCAACGATGTCGACGAAATCGCCACCGTCGAGCAGATGCCCAAGCTCGAAGGCCGGCAAATGATAATGGTCATCGCGCCGCGCAAGAAGAAATGAGCTCCTTGCGCGGAGCATGAAGGGCGCCCGCAAGGGCGCCCGAACAAGCCGAGCGGGTCGATCGAAAGTTCCGGTGCAAGGGTACCGGGCACCCGACAAGGCATTAGAAGAGAAGTCGAGGCCAACATGCCGAAGATGAAGACGAAGAAGAGCGCCGCCAAGCGCTTTCGCGTCCGCGGTTCCGGCTCGGTGAAGCGTGCGCATGCCTTCAAGCGCCACATCCTCACCAAGCGGACAACCAAGAACAAGCGCCAGCTTCGCGGGACGACCGAGGTGCATGCCTCCGACGTCGTCAGCGTGAAAGCCATGCTGCCGTACGCATAAGGAGAGCGCCATGCCCCGAGTAAAACGCGGAGTCACCGCTCGCGCCCGTCATAAAAAGGTCCTGGCCCGCGCCAAGGGATACCGCGGTCGCCGCGGCAACGTCTATCGCGTGGCCGTCCAGGCGGTCATGCGTGCCGGCCAGTACGCCTATCGCGACCGTCGCACCAAGAAGCGGGTGTTCCGTTCGCTGTGGATCGCGCGCATCAACGCCGCGGCCCGCGAGCACGGCATCACGTACAGCCGCTTCATCGCCGGCCTGAACAAGGCCGAGATCGGGCTGGACCGCAAGGTCCTGGCCGAGCTGGCCGTCAACGACAAGCCGGCGTTCGCCGCGATCGTCGCGCAGGTGAAGACCTCGCTCGGCGCAGCCTGAGCGTCGCCCGGGCGGCCTCGCGCTGCCCGGACTGCCGTCGGGCTCGCGTAATATCGCGCTCCGGTCCGGCAACCGAACGGGGCCTTCGCGGCCCCGTTCGCGTTTCTCCCGCCCTCCGCTCACTTCGACTCCGCAGGAACACGACCGATGTCCGACTCCTCCCGCCTCGCCGACCTGGTCGCCCGCCTCGCGGCCGACATCCAGGCCGCGGCGAACCCGGCCGAGCTCGCCAATGCCAAGGCACGCGCGATCGGGCGCGACGGCGCGCTGACCGCCGAGATGAAGAAGCTCGGTGCGCTGACCGGTGCCACCAGGCCAAGCAGGCGATCGAGGCAGCGGTGAGCGCGCGCGAGGCGGCCATTGCCCGCGCCGAGCTCGACGCGCGGCTGGCCCAGGAGGCCATCGACGTGACGCTGCCCGGCCGCGCCGCCGGGGCCGGCGGCCTGCATCCGGTGAGCCTGACGATCGAGCGGATCGAGGCGATCTTCCAGTCGATCGGTTTCGACGTCGCCGACGGCCCCGAGATCGAGGAAGACTTCTTCAACTTCACCGCACTGAACACGCCCGAGAACCACCCGGCGCGTTCGATGCACGACACCTTCTACGTCGACGCGAAGGACGCCAACGGCCACGGCCTGCTGCTGCGCACCCACACCAGCCCGGTGCAGGTCCGCTACGCGCGCGCGCACAAGCCGCCGATCCGCGTGATCGCGCCGGGCAAGACCTACCGGGTGGACTCCGACGCCACCCACTCGCCGATGTTCCACCAGTTCGAGGGGCTGTGGATCGACGAGGACGTCTCCTT
Organism: Lautropia sp. SCN 70-15; assembly: GCA_001724315.1. Classification (GTDB taxonomy): domain Bacteria; phylum Pseudomonadota; class Gammaproteobacteria; order Burkholderiales; family Burkholderiaceae_E; genus Zeimonas. Next base: position 4,229 of record MEEC01000192.1, read on the forward strand.
TGCCGACCTGAAGAGCGTCTACCCCGATTTCCTGCGCCGCTTCTTCGAGCGGGACGATCTCGACGTGCGCTTCCGCCCGTCCTACTTCCCGTTCACCGAGCCTTCGGCCGAGATCGACATGCGTTTCGCCGACGGCCCGCTCGCCGGCCGCTGGCTCGAGGTGAGCGGCTCGGGCCAGGTGCACCCGAACGTCGTGCGCAATTTCGGCCTCGATCCCGAGCGCTACATCGGCTTCGCCTTCGGCTCGGGCATCGAGCGCCTGGCCATGCTGCGCTACGGCGTGGGCGACCTGCGCCTGTTCTACGAAAACGACCTGCGCTTCCTGCAGCAGTTCAACCGCTGAGAGAGTCCGAGATGCGTGTTCCCGAGAGCTGGCTGCGCAGCTTCGTTTCCCCCGACTGGACTTCCGACGAGATCGCCGACCGGCTGACCATGGCCGGCCTCGAGGTCGAGGAGGCTTCGCCCGCCGCGCCGCCTTTCTCGGGCGTGGTCGTGGCCGAAGTCCGCAAGGTCGAGCGCCATCCGAACGCCGACAAGCTGTCGGTCTGCGAGGTCGATGCCGGCGACGGCACCCTGCGCACCATCGTCTGCGGCGCCCCGAACGTGGCCGCCGGCATGCGCGTGCCTTGCGCGGTGCCCGGCGCGGTGCTGCCCGGCGACTTCGTCATCAAGCCTGTCAAGATGCGCGGCGTGGAGAGCGCCGGCATGCTGTGCTCGGCCCGGGAGCTGGGCCTGTCCGAGGACCACTCCGGCCTGCTCGCGCTGGCGCCCGACGCCCCGATCGGCGCCGGCATCCGGGACTACCTGAAGCTCGACGACACCGTCTTCACGCTCAAGCTCACGCCCAACCTGGCCCACTGCATGAGCGTGTTCGGCGTGGCCCGCGAGCTGGCCGCGCTGTCCGGGGCCGAGCTGCAGACCCCCGAGCACCCGCCGGTGGCGCCGGCCATCGCCGACAAGCTTCCGGTGAAGATCTCCGCCGCGGACCTGTGCGGACGCTTCTCCGGCCGCGTGATCCGCGCAGTGAACGCCAAGGCGCCCACGCCCGACTGGATGCGGCTGCGCCTCGAGCGGGCCGGGCAGCGCAGCATCTCCGCGCTGGTCGACATCTCGAACTACGTGATGCTCGAGCTCGGCCGCCCGTCGCACGTCTTCGACCTCGACAAGATCCACGGCGGGCTCGACGTGCGCTGGGCGCGCGAGGGCGAGACGCTCGAGCTGCTGAACGGGCAGACGGTGGAACTCGACGCGGATGTCGGCGTGATCGCCGACGAGAAGGCGGTCGAGAGCCTGGCCGGCATCATGGGCGGCGAGGCCACCGCGGTGTCCGACGACACCCGCAACATCTACGTCGAGGCGGCCTTCTGGTGGCCGGTCGCCGTGGCCGGCCGCTCGCGCCGCTACAACTTCGCGACCGACGCCGGCGCGCGCTTCGAGCGCGGGGTGGACCCGGCCACCACGGTCGAGCACATCGAATACCTGACCCGGCTGATCCTCGACATCTGCGGCGGCCAGGCCGGCCCGATCGACGACCAGGTCACCCGCCTGCCCGAGCGGGCGCCGGTGTCGATGCGCACCGCCCGGGCGCGCAAGATCATCGGCGTCGACATGGCCGACTCCACGCTCACCGACGCCTTCGCGCGCCTCGGCCTGCCGGCGCAGCTGCAGGGCGACCGCATCGTGGTCACGCCGCCCTCGTGGCGCTTCGACCTGCAGATCGAGGAAGACCTGATCGAGGAGGTCGCCCGGATCTGGGGCTACGACCGCCTGCCGCAGCGCCCGCCGCGCGCGCCGGCCGCCCTGATGGCCTGGCCGGAGGCGCGCCGCACCGTGTCGCGCCTGAAGCGCTCTGTGGCCGCGCGCGACTATCAGGAGGTCATCAACTACAGCTTCGTCGAGAGCGGCCTCGACGCGCAGCTGGGCCTTGCCCCCGAGGGCAGCGCGGCGATCCGCCTGCTGAACCCGATCGCCGCGCAGATGGACCGGATGCGCACCACGCTGTGGGGCGGCCTGGTCGAGAACCTGCGCGCCAACCTGAACCGCAAGGCCAGCCGCGTGCGCCTCTTCGAGGTCGGCCGCGTGTTCTTCGCGGACCCCGCCGTGCCGGCCGGTCCGGCCCAGGTGCACGGCATCGCCCAGCCGCGCCGGCTCGGCCTGCTGGCCTTCGGTCCGGCCATCGACGAGCACTGGTCGGCGGCGCCGCGCGCGTCCGATTTCTTCGACATGAAGGGCGACCTGGAAGCGCTGGCCGGCGAGGGGCTCACCGTCGAGGCAGCCGAGCACCCGGCCCTGCATCCCGGGCGCAGCGCGCGCGTGCTGCTCGACGGCCGTCCGGTCGGCTGGATCGGCGAGATGCACCCGGCGCATCAGCAGGCGCTGGAGTTGCCGCAGGCACCCGTCCTGGCCGAGATCGAGCTCGATCCGCTGCTCGCCGCGAAGGTGCCGGTCTACCGCGAGGTGTCGAAGTTCCCGCCCGCGATCCGCGACCTGGCCGTGGTGGTCCCGATCGACATTCCGGCCGCCCGCGTGCTCGACGAGATCGCCTCGGCGATCGCTTCGGTGCCCGCCGCGGCGGTCGTGAAAAACGTCAGGATTTTCGACGAATATCGCGGTAAGGGATTGGAAAATAAGGAAAAAAGCCTTGCCTTCAGGTTGTGGATGCAAGATACTGCCCGGACCCTCAGCGACGCCGACGCGGCCGATGCGGTACAGGGAATCGTCGGCTGGCTGGCCGACAGGATCGGCGCGCGACTGCGCGGCTGAGGGCAAACGAGGCGACAGACAAGGCCGATGCAGGCACGACCGAACGACCCCGGGTCGAAAGAAGAATTGGCGGACGCGATGACTCCGATTGGCCAGGCCCTCGACGAGCAGCGGCTCGATTCCACGAGCGCCCACGGTGACCCTTACGGCGCCGCGCAGGCAGCGATCCAGTCCGCCCAGCCGGCGGCGCCGGCGCCGGCCGGCGAGCAGTTCACGCTCACCAAGGCCGAGCTGGCCGAGATGCTGTTCGAGCGGGTGGGGCTGAACAAGCGCGAAGCCAAGGACATGGTCGAGACCTTCTTCGACGAGATCCGCGGCGCCCTCGAGCGCGGCGAATGCGTGAAGCTCTCCGGCTTCGGCAACTTCCAGCTGCGCGACAAGCCCCAGCGCCCCGGCCGCAACCCCAAGACCGGCGAGGAAATCCCGATCTCGGCCCGCCGCGTGGTGACCTTCCACGCCAGCCAGAAGCTGAAGGCGCAGATCGAGGGCATCGAGGATTGAGCACCCGGCCCGACACCAAGGCGGTGCTGCCGCCGATTCCCGCCAAGCGCTACTTCACGATCGGCGAGGTCAGCGAGCTGTGCGGCGTGAAGCCGCACGTGCTGCGCTACTGGGAGCAGGAGTTCACCCAGCTCAAGCCGATGAAGCGGCGCGGCAACCGCCGCTACTACCAGCACCACGAAGTGCTGCTGGTGCGGCGCATTCGCGAGCTGCTCTACGAGCAGGGCTTCACGATCAGCGGCGCGCGCAACCGGCTCGGCGAGATGCAGGCCCGCTCGCGCGCCGGCAACGGTGCGGAGGCTGGCCCGGAGGCCGACGGCGCCGCGCAGGGCGAGCTGCCCATCGGCGAATCGATTGCCGATGCCTCGCTCGATCTGGCCGCCTTGCGCGCCGATCTCGAGCAGGCCCTGGCCATTCTGGAAGGGCCCGCCGGAGAGGGCTCGCGAACCTGATATACTTCGCGGCTTCGGGGCGTAGCGCAGCCTGGTAGCGCACTTGCATGGGGTGCAAGGGGTCGCGAGTTCGAATCCCGCCGCCCCGACCAAATCGAAGGGCCAGCTCCCGCAAGGGGCTGGCCCTTTGTCTTTTTTGCGCGGCCCTAGACCGGAGACTGCGAGTTGAACCGCATCGACGACCCCCTGCACGATCGCGAGACCGGATCGGTCGATTCCACGCTCGATACCACCCGGATCGACGACGTGCGGATCCGCGCGGTGCGCCCGCTGATCTCGCCTGCCTTGCTGCTCGACGATCTCCCGGTGCCCGACGAGGCCCTCGCGCTGATCGAGCGCAGGCGCGCGGAAATCGCGGACATCCTCCGGGGCCGCAACGATCGCCTGCTCGCGGTGGTCGGACCCTGCTCGATCCACGACCGGGACGAAGCGATCGAGTATGCGCACCGGCTGAAGGCAGCCGCCGATGCCCTGTCCGCCGACGTACTGCTCGTCATGCGGGTCTATTTCGAGAAGCCGCGCACGACGCTGGGCTGGAAGGGATACATCAACGATCCGCGACTCGACGGCAGCTTCCGGATCAACGAGGGTCTGCGCCGGGCGCGCGAGCTCTTGCTCGATCTCGCGAGCCTGGGCCTGGCCACCGGCACCGAGTTCCTCGACCTGCTGAGCCCGCAGTACATCGCCGACCTGGTCTCGTGGGGCGCCATCGGCGCGCGCACCACCGAGAGCCCCAGTCATCGCCAACTGGCCTCGGGGCTGTCCTGCCCGATCGGATTCAAGAACGGCACTGACGGCGACGTGCAGGTCGCGGCCGACGCGATCGTGGCGGCACGCGCGAGCCACGCCTTCATGGGCATGACGAAGATGGGCCAGGCCGCGATCTTCGAGACTCGCGGCAACGAGGCCACACACGTGATCCTGCGCGGGGGCAAGCACGGGCCGAACTGCGACGCCGCCGGCGTCGACGCGGCCTGCGCCGCGCTGCGCAAGGCCGGCTTGCCCGAGCGCGTCATGGTGGATTGCTCGCATGCCAACTCCGCGAAGCAGCCGCTGCGGCAGATCGACGTGGCGCAAGCGCTTGCCGACCGGATCGCGGCCGGCGACCCGAGAATCGCGGGCGTGATGATCGAAAGCCATCTCGAGGAAGGCAGACAGGACCTGAAGCCGCGCGCCGAGCTTCGCAGGGGCGTCTCGATCACCGACGCGTGCATCGGTTGGTCGCAGACCGAGCCGCTGCTGCTGCGC
>MEEC01000193.1 GCA_001724315.1 Lautropia sp. SCN 70-15
CCACCGAGCATCGCGGCAGCTGGTGGCCCGATTGGGGCCAGTGGCTGGCGCAGTTCAGCGGCGGCCTGAGGCCCGCGCCGGCGTCGCCGGGCAACGCGAAGCACCGGCCGATCGAGCCGGCGCCAGGGAGTTACGTGAAGAAAAAGGCCGAATGAGGGCGCGTCGGCCCGGGGGCGACCCCGCATGGAGGCGCGAGATCGCCGCGCTCCAGGCGCCAGAAGACGAATCGAAGAGAGGATGACCCCTATGAGCAAGAAGATCGCCTACGTGACGGGCGGGATGGGCGGGATCGGCACCGCGATCTGCCGCAAGTTCCACGACCTGGGCTACACGGTCGTGGCCGGTTGCGGGCCCACGCGCGACCACGCCAAGTGGATCGCGGAGCAGAAGGCCGACGGCTACACCTTCCACACCTCGGTCGGCAACGTCGCCGACTGGGATTCCACGAAGGCCGCCTTCGACAAGGTCAAGGCCGAGATCGGCACGATCGACATCCTCGTCAACAACGCCGGCATCACCCGCGACGGCGTGTTCCGCAAGATGTCGCTCGACGACTGGCGCGCGGTCATCGACACGAACCTGAACTCGCTCTTCAACGTGACCAAGCAGGTGATCGACGGCATGCTCGACCAGGGCTGGGGCCGCATCATCAACATCTCCTCGGTCAACGGCGAGAAGGGCCAGTTCGGCCAGACCAACTACTCGGCCGCCAAGGCCGGCATGCACGGCTTCACGATGGCCCTCGCCCAGGAAGTCGCCAGCAAGGGCGTCACGGTGAACACGGTGTCGCCGGGCTACATCGCCACCGACATGGTGATGGCGGTGCGCGAGGACGTGCGCGAGAAGATCATCCAGACCATCCCGGTCCGCCGGCTGGGCAAGGCCGAGGAGATCGGCTCGATCTGCGGCTGGCTGTCGTCCGACGATGCAGGGTTCACCACCGGAGCCGACTTCTCGTGCAACGGCGGCCTGCACATGGGGTAAGGAGATGGCAAACGCCATGCGACTGATCAAGAAGTACCCGAATCGCCGGCTCTACGACACGCAGACCAGCGCCTACATCACGCTGGCCGACGTCAAGCAACTGGTGCTGGCGAACGAGGACTTCAAGGTCGTCGATGCGAAGAGCTCGGAAGACCTGACCCGCAGCATCCTGCTGCAGATCATCCTCGAGGAGGAGGCCGGCGGCACGCCGCTCTTCTCCTCGCCGATGCTCGCGCAGATCATCCGTTTCTACGGTCACGCGATGCAGGGGATGATGGGCACCTACCTGGAGAAGACGATGCAGGCCTTCGTCGAGATCCAGAACAAGATGCAGGAGCAGTCCAAGGGCTTCTACGATCCCAAGGGCATGCCCAACCCCGAGCTCTGGGCGCAGTTCATGTCGGTGCAGGCGCCGATGGTGCAGGCGATGATGGGCAACTACATCGAGCAGAGCAAGAACCTGTTCGTGCAGATGCAGGAGCAGATGCAGGCCCAGACCCGCAACATGTTCCAGAACTTCCCGTTCCCCGGCCAGCCGGGCGAGCCGCCGGAGCGGAAATAGGCGCGCGCGCCGGGCGCGATACAATCCTCTCTCGTCCGTACGCCGCCCCATCGGGCGGCGTTTTTCTTTGCGACCGCCCCACCCGAGGCTCACATGACCGAACCCGCCCGTTCGACCCGCCGCCGTCCGCCGAAGGCGCCGAAGGTCGGCTTCGTCTCGCTCGGCTGTCCCAAGGCGCTGGTGGATTCCGAGCGGATCATCACCCAGCTGCGCGCCGAGGGCTACGAGATCGCCGGCGACTACACCGGCTCCGACCTGGTGGTGGTCAACACCTGCGGCTTCATCGACGAGGCGGTGCAGGAGTCGCTCGACGCGATCGGCGAGGCGCTGGCCGAGAACGGCAAGGTGATCGTGACCGGCTGCCTGGGCGCGCGCCCGGGGCACGCCGGCGGCAAGCTCGTCGAGGAAGTCCATCCGCGGGTGCTGGCAGTCACCGGCCCGCACGCGGCCGACGAGGTGATGTCGCATGTGCACGCGCACCTGCCGCGTCCGCACGACCCCTTCACCGACCTGGTTCCCGAGGCAGGGGTCAAGCTCACGCCGAAGCACTACGCCTACCTGAAGATCTCCGAGGGCTGCAACCACCGCTGCAGCTTCTGCATCATCCCGTCGATGCGCGGCGACCTCGTCAGCCGTCCGATCGGCGAGGTGGTGCGCGAGGCCGAGGCGCTTGTGCGCGGCGGCGTCAAGGAGCTGCTGGTGATCTCGCAGGACACCAGCGCCTACGGGGTCGACGTGAAGTACCGGACCGGCTTCGTGAACGGGCGGCCGGTGCGCACCCGCATGACCGAGCTGGTGAAGGAGCTGGCCCAGCTCGGCGTGTGGGTCAGGCTGCACTACGTGTACCCGTACCCGCACGTCGACGAGGTCCTGCCGCTGATGGCCGAGGGCAAGGTGCTGCCCTACCTGGACGTGCCCTTCCAGCACGCGCATCCCCGCATCCTCAAGCTGATGAAGCGGCCGGCCTCGGGCGAGCGAAACATCGAGCGGATCCGCGCCTGGCGGGCGATCTGTCCGGACCTGACGATCCGCAGCACCTTCATTGCCGGATTCCCCGGCGAGACCGAGGCGGAGTTCGAGCACCTGCTCGATTTCCTGCGCGAGGCCGAGCTCGATCGGGTGGGCTGCTTCGCCTACTCGCCGGTCGAGGGCGCCGCCGCCAACGAACTGCCCGGCGCGCTGCCCGACGAGCTTCGCCACGAGCGCCAGGCGCGCTTCATGGAAGTGCAGCAGGCGATCAGCGAACGGCGGCTGCGCCGCTGGGTGGGCCGCGAGACCGAGGTGCTGGTCGACGCGATCGAGCACGACCGCAAGGCGAAGGCCTGGCGCGCCGTGGCCCGCTCGCAGGGCGACGCGCCCGAGATCGACGGCGTGGTCTACGTGGACCTGGTCGGCGAAAAGCAGGCGATGGCGACCCCGCCCGGCAGCCTGCTGCGGGTGCGGATCGACGAGGCGGACGAGCACGATCTCTACGCCACGGCGCTCTGAGTGTTCCGATTAGTGAGAAATTGCACGTCGGGAATCTTTACGTCGTTTCTCGATCAGGCGTCGTTGCTTCAATAAAATCAATAATTTGCAGAACAGGCATCTTTCTTGCATATCTTTGGGCAGCAGCAGTCTCCCGGAGAAGACGAATGAAAAGAGTCTGGAAGCACGTGGCGGCGGGCCTGGCGCTCGGTGTGGCGGCGCAGGTGGGCCAGGCAGCCGTTCTCTGGAACGGGCACGAATACGACCTGGTGGACAGCGAGGACATCACCTGGACCGACGCGAACGCCGCTGCGCTGGCCATGGGCAACGGGTGGTACCTGGCGACCATCACCTCGATGGAGGAGAACGATTTCGTCGTGGGATCGGTCCTGCCGCCGAGCACCGGCGATCGTTCCCACTACTGGATCGGCGCCAACGACGCGGCCAACGAAGGCAGTTTCGTCTGGGGCACGGGGGAGGCTTTCGGGTACACCAACTGGTGGGGCGGCGAACCGAACAACGCGGGTGGCGTCGAGGACTATCTGGCCTATGACGCGCGATCGGAAACCGATCAGGCGGGCAGCATCCGGATGAGCTGGCGCTGGAACGACGCGCCGGACAATCTCGGGCAGGTCTTCTCGGGCTACGCGAACGGCTACCTCATCGAGCGGGCAGTCGGCAACTCCGTGCCGGCTCCTGGCGGATTGGCCCTGCTGGGCCTCGGCCTCGGGCTGCTCGCCGCGAGCATCAGGCGCCGCACACGCGGCTGACGACAGTCGGCGCGACTCGCCGCACAAGAGGTGAGGCAGGATTGGGCGGCATCGCGGGCACACATCGCGAGCTGCTGCGAAGACGAGAGGGGGAGGGGGAGACGACGGATCGCGCATGAACTCATGCGCGATCCGTCTTTCCTTTGAATCCCGCGCCGCACGCGGGCACACTCGCGGGTTCACCTTACGGAGAGCCCGATGAAGCCCGAAACCCTTGCCGTTCATGCCGGCTATTCGCCCGAGCCGACCACGAAGTCGGTGGCGGTGCCGATCTACCAGACCACCTCGTATGCCTTCGACTCGGCGCAGCACGGGGCCGACCTGTTCGACCTGAAGGTCCAGGGCAACATCTACACCCGCATCATGAACCCGACGACCGACGTGCTCGAGAAGCGCGTCGCGGCGCTCGAGGGCGGCATCGCGGGCCTGGCACTGGCCTCGGGCATGAGCGCGATCACCTACGCGATCCAGACGATCGCCGAGGCCGGCGACAACATCGTCTCGGCCACGCGGCTGTACGGCGGCACCTACAACCTGTTCGCCCACACGCTGCCGCAGTTCGGCATCGAGACCCGCTTCGCCGACGGCGAGGATCCGGCCTCGTTCGAGAGGCTCATCGACGACCGGACCAAGGCGATCTTCATCGAGACCGTGGGCAACCCGTCGGGCAGCGTGGCCGACGTCGAGGCCTTCGCGAAGATCGCGCACGCGCACGGCGTGCCGCTGATCGTGGACAACACGGTGCCTTCGCCCATTCTGCTGCGTCCGATCGAGCACGGCGCCGACATCGTCGTGCACGCGCTGACCAAGTACATCGGCGGGCACGGCAATTCGATCGGCGGGATCATCGTCGACTCGGGCAAGTTTCCCTGGGCCGAGCACAAGGCGCGCTTTCGCCGGCTCAACGAGCCGGACCCCTCGTACCACGGGGTGGTCTACACCGAGGCGCTGGGTCCGGCTGCCTACATCGGGCGCGCGCGAGTCGTTCCGCTGCGCAACACCGGCGCGGCGCTGTCGCCCTTCAACGCCTTCCTGATCCTGCAGGGGCTCGAGACGCTGCCGCTGCGCATGGAGCGGATCTCCGAGAACGCGCTGAAGATCGCCCGCCACCTGGCGGCGCACCCGAAGGTCGAGTGGGTCCGCTATCCGGGTTTGGAAGGCTCGCCCGACTACGAGAAGGCGAAGCGCTACCTTCCGAAGGGCGCCTCGGGCATCCTGTCCTTCGGCCTGAAGGGCGGCCGTGAGGCCGGCGAGCGCTTCCTCGACGCGCTGCAGCTCGTGCTGAGGCTGGTCAACATCGGCGACGTGCGCACGCTGGCCACGCACCCGGCCAGCACCACGCACCGGCAGCTGTCGGCGGCGGAAATGGCCACGGCGGGCGTGTCGCCCGAACTCGTGCGCTTGTCGATCGGCATCGAGCATGTCGACGACCTGATCGCGGACCTGGACCAGGCGATCGCGGCGGCTTGATCGACGGCGGCCGGCGGTGCGGGTGCGGGCTTCGGGCCGGCGCGCGTCGGCAGCGCCGAGTCGCGCAGGGCGCGTGGCCCGCGCGCGCAGCGCGCGTCGTCCGTCTGACTCGGCGCGCCTGTCCGAGCGCAGCGAACGCAGTGAGCGAAGCGAGTTGCGCGCCGGGGCCGCGCACCCGAGCAACGAGGGTAGTCCGGCCGACAGGCCGGACCGCTGTCGCCGCGCGCC